>PMOH01000435.1:9775-16005 GCA_003161515.1 Deltaproteobacteria bacterium | reverse complement strand
GCTCCGGCAATTCCTCGTCGCGAGGCTGCCGCTCGACCGTGATGTTATTGTGGTTAGCTTTCATCGGATTTGCCGGCCCTATGTTCACTGGCAAGATGTTCACGGTTAAGCACCATGGCGCCGCCCAGAAGTAACAGGCCTATGAATGCGACCTCGCCCGAATCCGCTCCGAGCGCGAATCCCAGTGCGCCTGCGATGCACGCGCTGGTCACCGGATGCTGGCGGATGCCACGGTCGGGACGCAGCTTGGCGACGCCTTCCTCTACACGATTGTTCATCTCGTGCAGCGCGTCGCGCAGGTCTTCCTTGGCGTCCTCTATCTCAATCTTTGTTTCTAGATCGTCTGCTATTGCCATCGTGATTCGTCTTCGAAACTATCGTGGGAATTAATCGGTCTCCGAGTAACCCTTCGAGCACCATCAGGATGATCTGAAACGATGTCCGGTTGCTCAATCCGCCGCCGATCGCAAACCCACCAAGTACGGCGAGCGCAACGGCCCGCTGCGGATTCTCGGCAATCTTCTCTCGCAACTCTTCGGCGTAGTCGTCCCGATGAGATTCCATGACGATTACCGTTTGGCGGTGATGAAGTTGAGCATTCGGGCCGCGACATAGCCGATTGCGAACGCGCTGGCGATTGCGATCAGAGGCTCGTCGCGAACGAAATCAACCAGAAACGAGTTGGCCGACGAAACGTACTCCATTCCCTGCTCAGCCATGTCATTGAACTTCTCACGGCCGCTGTCGATCATATCGTCCATATCCACTTTTGACGTATTCATTTTCTGGGACCTTCCTATAAGTGAAGTTTGCGGAAGCAGCTTTCTAAGTTTAATTAAAGCAAGTCGTCTGCCACTGAATAGGGCATGGCGGACGGAGGAATTCGGCAATCTCGCTGGGGATGCCGGTAATAATTACGGACTTTGAATTGGATCGTTCGCGGCTTTTAAGGCGCAGATATCCAGATATTCATTGTATTTTTTGGCTTTGTAATTGTTGCGCATGAATATTGCAATCCATCGGCAGAACCTGAAACTGACTGGGGCGGTTTTCCGGGAAAATACAATGGCAAATGAGATTCGAGTCCTGATCGCCGAAGACGACGTCAACATGCACGAGGAATGGCGCGAATCCCTGGAGGCATGGGGATTCCGCGGTGAGATTGCGGAGGACGGCGTGCGGGCGCTTGAGCTGATCCGCAGCTTCGACCCGCATATCCTGCTCTCGGATCTACGGATGCCGCGCAAGGGTGGCCTCGAGCTGCTGCATGACATCCATGAGCTCGGCCTCCATCTGCCTACCATCATGATCTCGGGGCAGGGCGAGATACCCGATGCGGTCGAGGCGCTCAAGCAGGGCGCAATCGACTACATGCGCAAGCCGGTTGATCCGGCCCATGTGCAGCGCGTGCTTAAGAATATCGCCGACAACATCAATATTCGCGAAGAGAACAGCACACTCCGCCGGCGCCTGGCCGAAGTGGGCGAGCTGGGGCCGCTGTTCGGACGCTCGATGCCGATGCGGAAAGTTATCACCGCGATCGAGCGCCTGGCACAGTCGTCGGCGTCAGTGGTGATAACCGGCGAGAGCGGCACTGGCAAAGAGCTGGTGGCGCGCACGATTCATGAACTTTCACCGCGCCGCGACGGGGCTTACGTCCCGGTCAACTGCGCGGCGATTCCCGAGACCCTGATGGAGAGCGAGCTGTTCGGTCACGAGCGCGGCTCCTTCACCGGCGCCGACCGGCGCAAGGAAGGATGTTTCGAGGTCGCCAACGGCGGCACCTTGCTGCTCGACGAGTTGACCGAGATGAAAGCCGAGTTACAGCCCAAGCTGCTGCGCGTTATTGAAGAGCAGCGATTGCGCCGGGTCGGCGGCACTACTGAGATCCCGCTGGACGTGCGAGTGCTGGCGTCGTCGAATCGGGACATCGAGCAGGCGGTGCGCGAGGGCAAGCTGCGCTCGGATCTGTTCTACCGGCTGAACGTTTTCACGATCGTGCTGCCGCCACTGCGCGAGCGTATCGACGACTTGCCGCAGCTTGCGCAGATGTTCGTCAATCACTACGCGACGCAGAACAAGAAGGACGTGACCGGTGTCGATGAGGAGTGCATGAAGTCGCTGCAGGCGCATCCGTGGCCGGGCAATGTGCGCCAGTTGCGCAACGTGATCGAGCGCGCGCTGATCGTGTGCGAGGGCCGCACCATCCGCAAGGCCGATTTGCCCGATGATTTTCGCGCGGCCAACGGCGGTGGCGACGGCGGCTTCATTAAGATCCCGCTGGGCACCTCCATAGACGACGTCGAGAAGCAGATGATCTCGCGTACCATCGAGTTCACCTCCGGCAACAAGACTCGCGCGGCGGAAATACTCGGGGTGAGCGCCAAGACTTTGTACAACAAACTCGAACGCTTCGCCTCGGACCGCTCGTAGAGAAGCAAACGTCGGCTTCAGCGCGAAACACGAATCCGCGCGCGCGTCGGGATCGTGAAGAAATTACGGCGGCCTTCCTCGCAAAATCCTTGCGGGGCGTGACTTATCTCGCTGGCCCTATCTTTGCACCTTTTATTCGTGTCACGGCCGATAAGCCGAAAACACACACCGACGCATAAGGAGACAGTCCGTTTATGAATACCGATCAGGTAAAGGGCAAGTTCAAACAGCTCTCGGGCGAGATCAAGCGCAAATGGGGCCAGGTCACCGATGACGATTTGACCCAGGCTCAAGGCAGCATGGAAAAACTCGTCGGCAAAATCCAGGAGCGCTCAGGCGACCAACGCGAAGCCATCGAGAAGTGGCTCAAGTCGCAAGGGATGGACGAGTAACAGGAGGTAATTTATGGCTACAAAATACAATTTCCGACTAATCGTGCCCGCCGCGTTGTTCGGCATGGTCTTGGCGATGCCTGCGTTTGCTCAAGAGATGGCGCCGGCGAATGCCAACTACAACGGCGCGCCGGCCAGCACTGATCCCAACGCGCCTGCAAGCCAGCAGATGCGTGCGGCTGGACGCGATATGAAGGGCGCCGGTGAAGATACTGCTGCGGCTGCGAAGGACACCTTTCACGGCACCACGCGTGCGGTAAAGGACACGACCATCACGGCCGAGGTGAAGGAGGCTTTGATGCAGGATTCGGAGATCAAGTCTTCGAAAATTCGCGTCAGGACGTCCGCCGGCATCGTGACTTTGAAGGGCAACGTGGCGTCACCTGACATGGCAGCGCGCGCAGCTCAGATCGCCCAGCAGAAAGAGGGCGTGAAGAGCGTCGACAACCGACTGATGGTGGCCAACTCGGCCCGATAGTCGATCCGTCCGCTAGCTATAAAGGGTCGCCGCCGGGAACTCCGGCGGCGACTCTTTTTTTAGTACTACTTCTGCAGAAGGGATATTTCGCCGGCGTCGCTTTTGATCACCGGCTTCGAGGCAGGCGTATTGCCGGCGTCGAGCTCGTCGTGGCGCCGAGCTTCCTCGATCAGCTCGCTCTTCAGCTTTTCCGACCGCGGCAGGCGCAGCACGATTTCCCGCGCATCCTCTTCCTCGGCGCGCGCGAGCGTTACGTCACGCAGCTCGAGCAGCGAGAGCCCCGAGTTGATAGCTATGTCCATCGGATCGAACGCCGGCATGAAGTTCACGCTGTAGCGGCTGCCGTCGGCGGAGAACAGCTCCTCGCCGTTATGCGTCGAAAGCATCCTCACGTCAGTCCCGACCTGCCATGCCGATAGCAGGAACGCGTAGTACGCGTCGTAATGGCGGATTTTGCCGTACACGACCGCATCGACGCCGAGCCACTTGCCCAGCATCTGCGGAGGAACCTGCTCGAGCTTTTGCTCGGTGTTGATTCCATGGTCTTTCAGAATCTCATCGACCTGGATGATGTTGGCCTCGACGAACTCGCGCGACGCTAGGTATCCGTTGACGGCGCGACGCATCCGGTTCGCATCGGTCCACGCCCAATCGGCCTGCTCGCCGTCCGTGCGATGGGTCAGCGGGATTTTATCGACCACGTATTGCGCGCTCCCGGTATCGTCGAATGGAAGCACGGCGATCCTTTCCGGCGCAGCCTGTTCATAGTCGGCCGCCAGGTGCGTCTGAAGGCGGCCCGGATCGAGTTCTACCAGGTGATCGAACCAGGTCTTGCGCCCGTGAGTTTCGAGACCCTGCTCGTCCCGGAAGAACGTCCGGTTGTCCGAGTTCGTCGTCGTCGTCGAAGCGCATCCGCTAAGCGCAAGCGCGCTCAGAGCGAGGGAGGCGGCCATTGCCGATACCAGGCGCTGCGGAAAGTTTCGGCCGCGTTGGTGGCGGAGGGATTGGTTTTTTGAGTCCACGTGCGCACCTCGTGAGTTCTCTGTTAGGGCGCATTGCAATTTTTGGTCCGTGGGTCTGCGATGTTTTTGTCGCTTTATAGATGCGCACTTCTTATTCAATGGATCGGAAAAATTTTCTGCAGCTATTACATACTTCCCATTTCTCGATTAGGCCTGAATCGACAAAATCTAGAAAAAACGGGCAATTGGGGCTGGGAAGAAAATGGCACAGGCGTTGCTACAATTATGGTCAATGCAATTTGGTTTGGAGGTTCACCATGGCGAATAAACCGAACCCGAGCGCACCGTGTCCATGCGGTTCCGGCAAGCCTTATCGGGACTGCTGCGGCAAAGACAGTAAATAAAGTCCTTCCCCCAATCCGGCAGGGTCAGTCGCCCCGAACGTCCTCCCCCCGTTTGCGGTGCTGATACTGCCGGATTTCTTTTTCCATCAGTCGTAGTCGCAATCCTCGAGGAGAGCCCGATTATGCCCACCCGGAAATCAAGCGGTCGCAAGTATTCGAAAAAAGCCGGTAAGTCCGTCAAACGTGAGATGCACAAAATGAAGCGGGGAACCCTGAAATCGGGCAGCTCGGGCAAGAAGGTCAAGAGCCGAAAACAAGCAATCGCAATCGGTCTCTCCGAAGCCCGTCGCGCAGGCGCCAAAGTCCCAAAAAAGAAATCCTAGTCTTTATGACTCCCGTTCCCCTCTCCAGAAGGGAGAGGGGCTAGGGGAGAGGTTCCGCGCCGGATCCCTTCACCCAGGCTTCCTTCCAATCATGATCATCATCTGCGAGCTCGGCCGCAGCGGCCGCCGGCTATAGTCGCCAAAGAAATCCTCGATCTCGAAGCCTGTGTGCAGGAACAGCAGTCGCAGCTCGCGCGGAAAATACACGTGGCTTTCGAAATCGTCGATGAAGCACTCGATAAGACTCTTGCGACGGTACTTTTCGTAGAGAAAACGAATCTGCGCGCGCTGTTCATTAGGTAAGTAAGTAACCGTCCGGCGCCGCACCAGCCTGATCTTCCTAGGTTCGTCGGTCACGTCCCTATCGATTTCGACCAGCGTCCGCGGAGGATTCGCGAACGAGTCGGCGTAGGCTGAGAAATTCGGCATAACCGTCTCGACCACGAACCTCCCTCCCGGCGCAAGATTCTGAAACGCTCGCCGCCAGACGTCCAGCTGGTCTTGCAGCGCGAGCAAATGAGTAATCGAGGCGCACGGCACGATTATCAGGTCGAACGGTCCGCGCCCGTGCCATTTACGCATATCGCCATGCACCAGGCGGAGCCGCTTGCGGGCCGCCGCCGGCAGCTGGCCGGCCTTGTCCCGCGCCTGCTCCAGCATGTTCGCTTCGCTATCCAGCCCGACCACGTTGAAGCCTGAGCGCGCGCCTTCCTCGGCCAGGGGAACCGTTATCCGGCCGGTGCCGCACGCGAGTTCCAGCACCGCTTTGGGATGGAGGCTTCTGGCGAGACCTACATAGAAGACGACGTCCTCTTCATCTCCTACGTGTTCGAGATCGTACTCATCAGGCCGTCGATAGATGTCGGTCATTTGCAGTGCTCTATAGGTAAATCTTTCAGGCGATCCTTCATGTTCCGAGGCCATTTATCTGCATAATTCATTGGCGCACTTCCTGCTATTTAATCATCTATCGGCCTACGATGGTCGAAACTGAAAGATAGTAGAGGACTTAGACTAATGCGTTATGCAGTTGCATGGCTTCTCGGCGTTCCAGCTTCGATCATCGTCATTTGGTTCGTGCTGGGTCACCTGCTCTAAACCCTTAACCTTGGTCATCTCAAGATGACCCCGCGACCTTCGCGGCGAACCACATAGGATGGTAGTTATGAACCTCATACTTTTGGTTGTACTAGTAGTTCTCTTAATTGGCGCGTTGCCCGCCTGGCCTTACAGCGCAG
>PMOH01000435.1:0-9769 GCA_003161515.1 Deltaproteobacteria bacterium | reverse complement strand
ATCTACTGACGGTTCATCACCATTCCCGCACCTATCAGTACAACGCCCAGCAAGATTGCTCCGCCACTAACTATCGGCGGGATAAAATGCGGCTCTTCGGTTCTGGCCTGGACCTTCAGGTCGCCCAGTTTCACCACATCTTTGGTTTCCTCGGTATTGAAGGAGGGCATCGCAAAGGCGATTAGTCCTAGTAGCGCGAGTACCGCACCAAACATTACGATACCTTTCATCTTAGTCGCTCCTTAGGCTCCAGTAGGAAGAGGTGCGAAAAAAACCCCGCGAGCCCGAGGCCCGCGGGGTATTACAGCTGGTTAGTTAGTCATTTCTCGCCGACGAGCCCATTCCACCCGTCGTGCTCTTGTTGTTAGCCGGGTTCTCCGTGCTTGCTTCCGAGATATGCTTCTTCAGGTTCTCGGCCATCATCAGATGCGCCTTCAGCACAGGGATTGTCTGTTGCACGTAGAGCTCCATATCGGGATCGCCCTTGAACTGCCCGCGCGCGGCCTCGAATTCGCGCAGAGCTTCCTGATGTCCCTGCACCTGATCGGCGAGATAAGCCTCGTTGAATGCGCCGCCCTTCAGGTCTCGCATCGGGCTCTTATCGACCTTTGTGGTATCAGTCCCTTCGAGCTTGACGCTCTTCTGGCGTGACAACGCGCTGACCGACTCTTCATTGGCTTCATGGTCGCCCTTGATAGTGTCGGCGTAGGTCAGCAAGGCCTGGTTGTCGCCGGCCTTATCATGCGCCAGCTTCGCCGTTTCGATTTCTTCGTAGTTCATCTGGTTGGCCTTGTTGAGAAGCGAGGCCGCGTCCTGTGCCCATGCTGAGCCGGCGAACGCGATCGCAAGCGCTCCGATCGGCAGAATCTTCTTGATCATGTCTTTTCTCCTGAAAGTAGGTGTTGGTAGTTATCCGGATTGACTCCTGCAAATAAGCAATGCAGATGCCATTGAAGTTAGCTGTACACTTAAGCTATGCACGCACTTCCAGCATCGCAGACAGGAACCGTGTAATTGTTGCCATGGTAAAAATTTCCGGCGATTTCCCCTTGCGGACGGGTCCTCGAATCGGATGCGCATACTGGAAGCAATGATCTTAAGAGCGCGGAAGGCGGCATGCCTGCTAATCGACTGAGGCGAAGCCTCACTACCACGATCGTGGTCCCAGCCATCTTAATGGCTCTGGCGGCCATCGCGCTGCTGTGGCAGTTGAACCGCCAGGTGGTAGAAACGGATTGGGTCGAGCATACGGACCGCGTAATGCTCTTCGCTCAAACCGCCAAAACCGAGTTTCTGTCCGCTGAAGCGGCGCTCAGGGGTTTCCTGGTATCGGATTCGATCGATCACGATGCGGTCCAGCAACATTGGAACAAAAGCCAGGAGATCATCCGGCAACTGGGGGTCCTCGTTTCCGACAATCCTGGCGAGGAACAGCGGGTGATGGTCCTCAACGGCCTTGAGAGTCAGTGGCTTGAAGCGGCAACGGGCGCAGATCACGTCTCTACCGATGCCGGGAAACTCGATCTTGCCCGGCGTGCAGCAGCGATCGGATCCAAAGTCCTGACTGAGTTCGATGCGATCACCGCGGCTGAAGAGCAGCTACGAATTGCGCGCGATGCGCGACGCGATGCGCAATATCGCATCGCCATCTGGGGCATCCCTATCGCCGCATTGATCCTTGTGTTTGGGCTCACCTCTGTGGCGTGGCGAGAAATCCGAAGCGCCAGCACTACCTTCAATGCCGCGTTGAAAGATGCCGAGGCGGCGAACCAGGCGAAGACGAATTTCCTCGCCGTGGTCTCACATGAATTGCGCAACCCGCTCAACTCGATCCTGCTCTGGTGCAACGCGCTGCTCGCGGCCGGAACCCTCGAAGGCAAAGTCGATCAAGGCGTCAACGCAATCTGTCGTGCCGCCAAGGCCCAGGCGCAGCTCATCGAAGATCTTCTCGACATCTCCCGCATCGAAAGTGGCCAGATGCGATTTGACGTGCAACCCACAAATCTCCCGGAGGTCGTGCGGGCCGCGGTTGAGAGCATGAGTCCGGCCGCTGACGCGAAATCAATTGCGATGCAGGTCGTCCTCGATCCGCGCGCCGACGTTATCATGGGCGATTCGCAGCGGCTTCAGCAGGCGGTGTGGAACCTTGTGTCAAACGCCATCAAGTTCACGCCTAGCGGCGGCAAGGTGCAGGTGCGCCTCGAGCGAATCAATTCGCATCTCGAAATTGTGGTCGCCGACAACGGCAAGGGAATCGACAGGAGCGTGCTCGAAAATGTTTTCGATCGTTTCTGGCAGGCTACCGGCGCTCACAGTGCAGAGCGCGGAATGGGCCTGGGTCTGTCGATCGTCAGGCACATCGTGCATCTTCACGGCGGCACAGTAATCGCTCGTAGCGATGGACTCGGGAAGGGCAGTGTCTTCACGATCCGTCTTCCGCTTCCGGTTACCACTGCCAATGTGGAGACGACCGAGCGTCGGCATCCGACCGTGGCGTCCCAAGCGCAGTTCGCCCGCATTCCTCGTCTCGACAAAATTTCCGCGCTGATCGTCGATGACGACCCGGAGGCTCGCGAAGCGTTGCGCTCGCTGCTGACCTCGCTCGGCGCGAGGGTCAAGACCGCGAGAACCAGCGAGAGCGCCATCGCCGTCCTCGATGACTTGAAGGCCGACTTGCTTATCTCCGACCTCGGGATGCCGGGCCACGACGGCTACTGGCTGATCAAGGAAATTCGCGCGGCGGAAAAAGCCACCGGAGCCGCCGAGCATCTGCCCGCGGTTGCGCTGACCGCCTACGGGCGCGTCGAGGATAGGGTCGCAGTTCTTGCCGCTGGCTTCGACAGTCACGTCGTCAAGCCGGTCGATCCCGCCGAGCTGGCCGCCGTTATCAAACGACTGGTGGAAGCGCGCCGCTCGGGCGGCGATAAGACGTTGCCGGTGCAGGATACTTAAGCGCGGCGGGACTCCTTCTTCACTGGGTAGGTTCGGCCCTTTCTTTATGGATCAGTCCGACATGACGCGCGAGCAACTGCCAGTTTCCACCGCGCTTCGTCCACAGGTTCATGTAACTGGTGAATAGCTTCATCTCGGCAGTATCGGTTATCAGCTGAGAGACTTCGCTGCCGGTGCTAACGACCAGATCGCCGATCACCGCGATGCGTACCGGGCGGCGCTCGTAGGTGCGCAGCTTGAGCCGTCCGCTCTTTATCCACTCGAGCAGGAATTCTTTTCCCGCGATCAGATTAGCGGTGCTGTTGACGACCATGTCGTCGGCCCACAGCGTCTGCAGGGTTGACGTGTCGGCAGCCAGCATCGCTGTGGCTTCCCGCTGTTCCAACGCTTCGATTGTTTTCTGATCCGCGGCGTCGCGATCGTTCGTCGCACTCATGACGTCGGCTCCCGTCTGCAGTAATGACTAACCCTGGTTAGCAGGCGCTCCACATCCACGGGTTTAATGATGACTTCGTTGGCGTCAACATCCGCGCGATCGCTGAGCGCAGTAACCACGATCACCGGGATATGTGCCAGCCGCGGATTCTTGATTTGTTCCGATCGGAAATGCCACCCGTCCATCACCGGCATCCACAAATCGAGGATGATTAAGTCGGGCGCCGCCGCCTGATCCAGGTAGTCCAGAGCCTCCCGCCCATTGCCCGCCGGCACCGCGCGATAACCCTTCATCTGCAGAAGGGCTACCATCGCTTCGCGCGCGTCCTCGTCATCCTCGACGACGAGGATTTTGGGCTCTTCCTGTTCTTGATCGCCGTGCATCTAGATTCAGTGTACAAGATATCAGCGCCCACCACATCCGGTGAGGTCCTTGGTTAGTCAGTGGAGGCTTTAAGATCAGTCAATCCTTCACTGTAAACTTTTCCCAATTACCGGCCTCATCGTCCCAAAGGACTCCAAAAATGAAGATTTTGCTCTCTCTTTGCTTTTGGTCCAAATCTTGCTGCTAGGACCTACGGAAATCTCTAATTCGCCCACAGGTCTTGAGATGCGTCGAACAGCTGACCATGAATCGGTTCGCTTCCTACGCAAATCTGATGCAGGTGCTTCGCAGAGCGCGAGTGTGCCGATGAACCCGAATGAATTTGATCTGGGCCTCGACTCCGCTTCGTTCGCGTCCTCCTTCGCGGCTTCTTTCGCATCGCCCGCCGCATGGACCGACGTTACTCCGCACTCGCATCTGGTGCAGTTCTACGAGGACGACGGCTTTCTTATCGATTCATTGACCCGATGGTTCGCCGACGGCCTCAGCGCCGGCGACAGTTGCATCTACGTCGGCACCGAAGCCCATCGCACCAGTCTTGAAAAAACTCTCTCTGCTCGAGGCGTCGATCTCGACAAGCTTTCCAAAGAGGGGCGCTTCGTCTGCTGCGACGCTGCGCAGGTGCTCTCGACCTTCATGGTCGAAGAGTGGCCGGACGAGGCTCTGTTCACGCGCGCTATCGAAACTGTTCTGCGCCGCGTGACGAAACCACGCGAAGTCCGCGTCTTCGGCGAGATGGTCGCGCTGCTGTGGGCTGACGGAAGGCGGCAAGCGGCGGTGCGCCTCGAGGAGTTGTGGAACTCCTTCATGAAGACCCACGCGATCTCATTGAGCTGCGCCTATCCTCTCCATAGCTTCGGCTCCGAGTCTGATGCGGCGTTGTTTCTCAAAGTTTGCGCGCAGCACACGCCGGTCCTGCCCGCCGAGAGTTACGCCGCGTTGAACAGCGATGCCGAACGCATGCGCGCAATCAGCTTGCTCCAACACAAGGCCCGCGTACTCGAAACCGAAAAGGCCGGGCGCAAGGAAGCGGAAGCCTCTCTCCAGCTTCATCAAAAGGAGCTGTCGGATTTCATCCAGAATGCGCTCGAAGGGCTGCATCAGGTTGGCGCCGAAGGAAAAATCCTGTGGGCGAACCCGGCACAGCTTCGATTGCTCGGCTACTCGGCATCCGAGTATGTCGGTCGCGAGCTCGTCGATTTCTTCCTTGGTCGCAAGCGTTTCGATGAATTCTGGGACCGGCTGATGCGCGGCGAAGTCATNNTCGAGCGGCTACTGGGAAGGCGGCAAGTTTCTGTACACCCGATGCTTCATTCGCGACGTGACCGAACGCGTCGAACTGGAACGGGAGCTGAAAGTCAGGCTCGCTGAGCTGGCGCAGGCCGACCAGCGCAAGAACGAATTCCTCGCGATGCTCGGCCATGAGCTGCGCAACCCGCTCTCGGCCGTGCTCGACGCGATCGCAACTGCGCAACTTGATCACAGCCGCCGTGATCGCGCGCTCAGTATCGCCCGCCGGCAGACCGATCAGCTTGCGGGGCTGGTTGACGACCTGCTCGACGTCGGACGAATCACGCAAGGCCGAATCGTCCTCAAGAAACAGCCAATCCAGGTCGGCAGCCTCGTCAAGCAGGCGGTCGAAGAAGCGCACTGCCTGGTCGAACCCGGCCAGCATCAACTGTCCGTGATGGTCTCGGGCGCCGAGGACGTTCTTGTCGAAGCTGACCCCGCGCGCATGCGCCAGGTGATCAGCAATCTCATCCACAATGCTGCGAAGTTCACACCTCCCGGCGGACGAATCGACGTGCTGGCCGAACACACCGACAGTGAGGTCGTATTCCGTGTGCGCGATTCCGGCATCGGGATGTCGCACGAATTGCTGCCGCGCGTATTCGACCTGTTCGCGCAGGCCGAGCGTCCGCTCGACCGATCGCACGGCGGATTGGGCATCGGACTGACTCTAGTCAAGCGGCTGGTTGAGATGCACGACGGCCAGGTTTATGCTCACAGCGCTGGTCCCGGGATGGGCAGTGAGTTCGAAGTCCACCTGCCGGTCGCAGCTAACAGTCGTCCCCAAATGATCGCCTCCACCAACAAGACCCAGGCCCAGGGCCAATTGCGCGTCGTGATCGTCGAGGACAACCACGACGCCGCCGAAGCGCTCACGATGCTGCTCGAGTTGTTCGGACATCAGGTCACCGTGGTCTCGAACGGAACGGCCGCGATCGACGCGGTCCGCAACGCCACCTTCGACATCGGGTTGGTGGATATCGGCCTGCCCGGCATCGACGGCTACGAAGTAGCCCGCCGCATCAGAATGATCCCGAACGCGAAGACCATGACTCTGGTAGCGCTAACCGGCTACGGCCAGGAAACCGACAAACAGCGCGCCCTCTCAGCCGGCTTCGACGAGCATCTGACCAAGCCAGTAAAAATTGAACGCCTCCAAGCGTTACTAAACCGCCCCCGCTAACAACGCGTCCGTAGCATTCGCATCCGGTCCCCTTCCGCTCCTTGCGTCATCCTGACAAAGCGAGCAACGCGAGCGGCAGGAGATGGCTCCTGGCCTCCGGGCTTCGCGTCTTGTGTCATCCTGACGACCTGAGCAACGCGAGGGGAGGAACGGACCTCGGACAGCNNCGGACAGCTTCGCGTACGCGAAGCCGGTTCCGGTTTCTGAAAATCGCGCTGCGCACCTTCCTCCTAGCCCCTCCGTCCAATATTAGTTGTCTCGACGCTCGCGCTCACGTGAGACCACAATTGAGGTGTTGAGAAAAAATTTGGATGCCCTAACCGAAATCATCGCAGGCCTCAACGCAATGCGCCCCGACCTCGCCGCGTTCTACCAGGACCTCCATCGCAATCCCGAACTCTCGATGCAGGAACATCGCACCGCCGGTAAGGCAGCCGAGCGCCTGCGCACCGCGGGCTACGCAGTCACCGCCGGCGTTGGAAAAACCGGCGTCGTCGGCATCCTCGACAATGGTCCCGGCCCGACCGTGATGCTGCGGGCCGACATGGACGCGCTCCCTCTCCGCGAGCAAACCGCTCTCCCGTATACCAGCAACGCAACCGCTGTCGATCCCGACGGCGAACCGGTCCACGTCATGCATGCTTGCGGTCACGACATCCACGTGACCTGCCTGTCCGGTGCGGCGGCGCTGTTTGCGCGCAACCGCGATCGCTGGGCCGGCCGGCTCATGATGGTCTTTCAGCCGGCGGAGGAGACCGCCGCCGGCGCCAAGGCCATGATCGATGACGGATTGTTCGACCGCTTTGCCAAGCCGGACGTCGTTCTCGGCCAGCACGTGGTTCCCGCGCCGGCCGGGACCATAGGATGGCGCTCCGGTACCGCGATGGCCGCGGCCGACAGTTTCGAGATCAAGCTCTTTGGCCGCGGTTCGCATGGTTCGCGCCCACAGTCGGGCATCGATCCGATCGTGATGGCCGCGTCGGTCGTCCTGCGGTTGCAAACCATCGTCGCGCGCGAAGTGGCTCCCGACGAACAAGTGGTGGTCACGGTAGGCAGCCTGCACTCGGGCACCAAGGAAAACATCATCCCCGACCACGCATCCATCAAGTTGAACGTGCGTACCTTCTCGCCGTACGTGCGTCAGCGCGTGCTGGATTCGATTCGCCGGATCGCCACTGCGGAAGCGACCGCATCAAACGCGCCGCGTCCGCCTGAATTCCGCCCGCTCAATCAGTTCCCGATTCTGGTCAATGATCCCGAAGCCACCGGCCGCACTATCAATGCTCTCGCTCGCCACTTTGGCGACAACCGCGTCATCGAGCGCCCCGCCGTAAACGCCAGCGAAGACTTCGGCCTCTTCGGAACCGCAGCCGGAGTCCCATCGGTCTTCTGGACTTTCGGCGGCATGGATCCCAACTACCTGAAATCGCTCGAGCAGCAAGGCCGTCTCGATGAACTCCCCGTAAACCACTCGCCCCTATTCGCCCCAGCAATCGAGCCAACAATCTCAACCGGCATCGAAGCCCTGATAGCCGCCGCCCTTACCTGGCTCCGCCCCAAATAAACCGCGCCGCCCCGATTGTCCCCTCTTGGATGGTGGAGGTCCGCCGCGCACAAAAGCCGCGGCGTGATTGTTGCTCTGTCTTAGCTGCACGCTAACGACCGTCATTTGCGTCCCGGATTCGGCACAGGAAGTTTGCCGGGTGTCCCAACCTGACGCATTCGGCCGTTCAAACGCTTGCGGAGGAACGCGACTCTTGAACTTTGAAGTGGGGGACCGGTTACGCGCCGCGGCGACTCTCATCGCGGAGGCCACCTTCGAACGCGATTACGCGTGTCGCCCACTCCTCCTCGATCGCTATGGCGAGGACGGTCGAAGCAAGTATCGACAGGACATTCTATACAATCTGACGGCGCTCTCGGCCGCAGTCGATGCGGACGATTCCAGAATGTTCCTGCGTTATGTGGCGTGGCTGAAGATTGTGCTGGTCACTCGCGGTGTCGTTTGCGGCGACATTGCAGAAAGTCTCCGATGCATGGCATTCGCGCTGGCTGACGAGGCGGTCGGCGATCATTCGATCGCCGCATCCTACCTGCAGGCCGCGCTGCTGCAGCTCGACTCGATGCCAGCTGGGGTCGTCAGCTTTTTCGACACGTCCCAAAAAGATCACATCGTCGCGCAGCGATGCCTGCAAGCGCTGCTTCGCCTCGACGACGCCGCTGGGCGCGAGGTTCTGGAAAACGCGCTCGCAGCCGGGATGCCGTTGGCGCGAATCTATACTGGCATCCTCCCCCCGCTCATGCGCGAGATCGGACGCCTGTGGCAGATGAACCAGATCAGCGTTGCCCACGAACATTATTGCAGCGCGGCGATGCAATCGATCATCGGCGGATTTTACGGCCGCTTGTTCGGCTCCTCGACCTCGTCGGGGCGCTCGATGCTGCTCGCTTGCGTCGAGGGCGAGCAACACGAGCTGGGCGCACGCACCCTCGCCGACGTCTTCGAGCTCAACGGATGGCGCACGAGCTTTCTCGGCGCCAACTTGCCGATGCGTGAATTGCTCGCAATGATCAAGCAGGGCGCACACCCGCCTGATCTGATCGCTCTTTCCGCGACGATGCCGGCCCACTTGCCGCGTTTGGCATCCACCATCGACGCCATCCGCGACAATTCGAACATTCCAGTCATGGTTGGCGGCTACCTCTTCGATGGTAGTCCCGAGCTGGCCGAGCAACTGGGCGCCGACGGATCTGCCGAAGACGCCACCGCTGCCGTATCGATCGCAAACTCACTGATGGTAGAACGGCCGAGCGATAGTCCATGAGTTCAACCGAGCCAACTGTCGTGGCAATCTCGCGCTTCACCGTCTCAGGGCCCGCGGCGCAGCATATCGAGAATCGTTTTGCGGGGCGCCCTCGGCTGGTCGATCGGCATCAGGGATTTCTCGGATGCGAGGTTCTGAAGACTGGTAACGATCCGGTGACCTTCGTCCTGATCACACGATGGACCAGCCGTGCAAACCTGAAAGCCTATCTACAATCCGACGACTTCCGATTGGTGCATTCGGGCTCCGAGGAGGCGGGCGCCGATTTCAAGGTTTACCAGCTGGTTTCGCGATGATTCACGCCGCAGCCGGTGCGGAGGTGGGGATCGATACGTAAAACGTCGATCCGCGTCCAAGTTCGCTCTCGACCCGAATCGTGCCGCCGTGGGCCTCGACAATCCGGCGCACGATCGCGAGTCCAAGTCCGGTGCTCTTCTCTCGGGCGGTGCTCCGGGTTCGGGTTTGCGAGTACGGCTTGAACAACTTGCCAAGTTCATCGGCTGCGATTCCCTGGCCCTGGTCGGCAACTGCAATCGTCACCCCATCGGCGCCGGATTTCAGCGTGACCGTGATCGTCGTGCCGCCATAAGCAAACTTCAGCCCGTTGCTTATCAGGTTGTTGAGCACCTGCTGGATGCGCCTGGAATCAAGATTGAGAATCGGCGGCGGGCCCTCGCATTCGAAGCGCAGTTTGATCCC
>PMOH01000262.1 GCA_003161515.1 Deltaproteobacteria bacterium | reverse complement strand
TCGAAACGCTTCATCGCTTTGCGGACAGCGTCGAGGAAGCCGGGCGCCGCCATCGGGTATTTGCCTTTTTCGCGGGTGAACGGTTCGCCTTCAACCAGGAACGTGCGTCGGCCGGATTCTGGTGCAATACCCATTTTTGGCGCCGCGGATTTGTAGCGCTCATCGATGTACCGTTCGAATACATAGTCAGGTTCCATCAAGTGAGTATCTACATCGGCAATTTTGAATCCGTCTTTCATGCTAATTCTCCAAATACTACTGATTAGCTAATAGCTAATCGCTCGGGATGATCAGTGCTTTTACTCCGCGGCGCTCGCGGAGGAGGTCGAAGGCTTCGAGGCCGTGTGAGATAGAATAGCGATGGGTGACCATCGGACGTAAGTCAACGGCGCCGCTCGAGACCATCGCGATTGCGCGGCGCCAGGTTTCCGGGGTGCGGATGCGCGAGTTGATGATTGTCACGCCGTGAAAAAACAGCGCGCGCAGCTCGGCCGACTTGAGATCGCGCGCGGGCCATCCGACTTCGACCAGCTGACCGCCGCGGCGGAGCAGTTCGCGCGGCGAATCAATCGCGCCGGCCGCATCGAAGACGACGTCGGCGCCGTCAGGCGGAAGCATCGCGCGCACTTGATCGCACCAATCGCGGTCGCCGGCGGTGACGGTTTTGAAGCCCATCGTGCGCGCAAGTGCGAGGCGGTCCGCATCAACCGCGAGACCCGTCATCACTATAGAGGTGACGCCGAGGGCGCGGGCCGCCAATGCGATGCTGAGGCCGATGGGCCCGGGACCTTCGACCACGGCGCTATCGCCCGCCTTGAGACATGACTGTTCGACCGCATGAAGGCCGGTGCCGAAGGGCTCGAGCAGCGCGGCTTGCTCGATGTTCATCGTGGATGGAACCAGGTGCGCGTTTCCGACCGGCGCGACGGTGAACTCGGCAAACGCGCCCGAGAGCGTGGTCGGAGATGCGCAAAGATGGAAGCGGCCGGCGCGGCAAGGACCGCATTGCCCACAATGCCCGAAGGGATCGAGCGCGACTCGATCGCCGACCTTGAAATTTGTGACGCGCGCGCCAACCTCGACGACTTCGCCGGCGGGTTCGTGTCCGAGAATCACCGGGAGCCGCGCGACCATGCGCTCGGCGCCGAGTTCCCAATCGACGATGTGCAAATCGGAGCCGCATACGCCGCACGCGCCGACGCGAACCAGCAGCGCCGATTCAGTGGGCGCCGGCACGGGCGCGTCGATCACTTCGGCGCCGGGTGCGGGACGGGTCTTTGCGATCGCTTTGATTTGCGAAACCTCCGACTACCTTCAATACGACGGTGCGGCAGTCCGGGTCAAAGAAAACTTGCAGTAGTAATTTTTGCGGAAGCTGGAACTACTACTCCCAGTGACGGAGCGGAGCGCCGCGATAGCGCATGCGTGGGCGAATCAGGCGGTTGTCGGCGTATTGCTCGAGCGCGTGCGCGATCCATCCGGAGGCGCGGCCGATCGCGAAAATTGCGGCCGGCATCGAGCGCGGAAAGCCCAGCATGCGGACGCACACGGTGAGATAGAAGTCGAGGTTGGGACGCAGTCGATCGCGTTTGGATACACTGCCCTCGACCTTTTGCGCGGTCTCGAACAGGCGCCGGCCGCGGTGCTTGGCGATGGTCTGCGCGACTTGCCGCAGCAGCGCGGCGCGCGGATCGCCGTCCGGATAAATCGCGTGACCGAAGCCAGGAGGCAGCCGATGATCGCGAGTGAAAGCGGCCAGGCATTCGTCAACCCGCGCGCCCGATTCGAGCTCGGCGAACATCCCCTCGATGCGATCGCACGCACCGCCGTGAATCGGTCCGCTGAGCGAGCACAAAGCCGAGAGCACTGAGGCGAATAGGTCGGCGCCGGTGCTCGCGATCACGCGGGCGGCGAAGGTCGAGGCGTTGAGCTCGTGCTCGGCGCATGCGATCAGCACGCGGTCGAGTGCCTCGACTTCCCATTCGGACGCGGTCGAGCCGGGGACCCATCCGAGCAGGCGTCCGGCCATTCCGGGTCCGCCGGGCGCGCCGGGAGCGGGCGGCTGCGCGAGCGCGAGCGGAAGCTGGCTGATGATCAGCTTGGCGCGATCGATTCGCGTGCGCGGCGGTTGGCGACGATCCCACGCGGCAAGGCTGGGCATCATGGCCTCGAGCCGCAGCAGCGGGGGCGCATCGTCACCGACGGCGGCGAGCGCCTCGGCGACAGAGACGGGCATCTGCGCGCCGTGAATCTCCGCACGCAACGCAGCGATTTCCTCGGCGACGGGCCGCTCGTCACTCCACAGCAGCAGGCACACCTCTTCAAACGACGCGTGCGCGACGATTTCCTCGATCGGATAACCGCGGTAGGCGAGCTTGCCTTCGTTGATCGAGCTGACCGCGGACTCGGCGACGATGACGCCGGGCGCGCCGTCGTCGATGCTCTTGGGTTGCGCGACGGTGACCCAGGTCGATGCGGCCGGCAGGCTGCGTCCGCGACGGCCGCGCTCGTTGGAAACGACTCCGCGCAGCGCCTCGATGTCGGCGCGGCGATAAAGGGCCTGGCGTCCGACTTTGCGCCGATAACTTTTCAACCATCCGCGGCTGACGTAGGCGTACAGCGTGCCCAGCTTGACGCCCAGCTGATCAGCCGCCTCACTGGCGGTCATCATACCTGCGCGCTCGGAATTGCCGGCCCGTTCGAGATTGCGAATCGCCACCATGAGAATCACGCCATGCTCCGAGGGCGGCGTCAAGTGGCATCGAGTCAACTTGCATCCAGATAGGCACAGTTATATACAGTCAAGTTCACAGGAGGAACAGCTTATGGGCTCGGCGGAAGTGCGATTCAAGGAGTTGCGCGCGGATTTCGGCAAGACGGCAATCGACTATGGACGTCATCGCGCGGGTTTCCCCGACGAATTCTTCGACCGGCTGAAGGCCTCGGGAATCATTCGCACGGGAATCAGCGCGCTCGACCTGGGAACCGGCACCGGCACAGTTGCGCGAGGGCTTGCGCTTCGCGGATGCGAAGTTACTGGACTGGATCGATCACTGCCACTGATGGAGCAGGCGGCGGAACTCGATAGAAGCGCGGGGGTCGTCGTGAAATACGTGAATGCCGCCGCCGAAGAGACCAGACTGCCCGCGGCGGAGTTCGATCTGGTGACGGCGGGCCAATGTTGGCATTGGTTCGATCGTCCTCGCGCGGCCGCGGAGTCGCGGCGCGTGCTGAAGCCGGGCGGCAGGTTGGTAATCGCGCATTTCGACTGGATTCCGCTGCCGGGCAATATGGTCGAGGCAACGGAAACGCTGATCGAGAAACACAATCCGAACTGGAAATTCGGGGGCGGACTTGGAATTCATCCGCAATGGCCGCGCGACATTGCGATTGCGGGCTTCAAAAATATCGAAACTTTCTCGTTCGACCTCGACGCGATCTACACGCATGAGGCATGGCGCGGACGCATTCGCGCGAGCGCTGGAGTCGGCGCGAGCCTCGCACCAGAAGCAGTTGCGGCCTTCGACGACGAGTTGCGCGCGATGCTGGCGGAGCGATGGCCCGACGATCCGATGTCCGTCCTGCATCGCGTGTTCGCGGCGATCGGCGTCGCACCGTAACGCGCTTTGACGAGTGGCGGTGAAGGTCGGCTATAGTCGCGTCTCCAGATGAGGAGTGACTATGGATTTCGGAACACTGATATTCACCAAGCCCGAACGCGCGATCACCGACGTCAAGTACGCGGAGGAGCGCGGCTTCAGTCACGCGTGGATTCCCGACTCGCACATGATTTGGGGCGACACCTACGCCTGCATGGCGCTGGCTGCGGTCAATACGAAGAAGATCAAGCTCGGCACGGGTGTGGCGATAGCGTCGAACCGGATCGCGCCGGTGACGGTGCATTCGGTCGCGACGATCAATCAGCTCGCGCCGGGGCGAGTGATTCTCGGATTCGGCACGGGGCATACCGGGCGGCGCGTGATGGGATTGCCGCCGGTCAAGCAGGCGGAGTTCCGCGAGCAGGTGCGCGTGATTCGCGATCTGCTCAACGACGGCGAAGCGATCTACAACACCGAAGGGCTGAGCCGAAAAATCCGTTACTTACATCGAGATCGGCGCTTCATCAACCTCGACGACAGGATTCCGCTCTACGTGGCGGCCAACGGGCCCAAGACTTTGGCGCTCGCGGGCGAGTTTGGCGACGGCGCGATCACCACCGGAGTGACGGACGTCGAACGCGTCGGCGCGGTGCGAAAAAGTCTCGCAGTCGGTGCGTCTAAGGTTGGGCGAAGCGCCGAGAAAATGCCGATCGTATCGCTCACTCACATTTGCGTTCTCAGACCCGGCGAGAAGCTTGATTCGCCGCGGGTGAAGGCGATGACCGGGCACTGGGTGATGGCGAGTTTTCATGCGATCGCGGCGGGATACGCGCGCGCCGGTTATCTGCCGGAGGCGGTCGCCGAGGTGTACAAGGCTTACGAGGAGTACGTCGCGAAAATGAAAACGCCTGCGACCGAGCGTTACCTCGAATTGCACATCGGGCATTGCACGTACGTCGCGCCGCTCGAGCAGAAGTACGTGACGCCCGACACGATCGCGGCGACGACGATGATCGGACCGAAGGAGGAGCTGGTCGAACGGCTCCGAGCGATGGAGCGCGCCGGCCTGTCGCAAGTGTTCATCAATCCGCCGATGGACGGTTACAACGATTGCATCGACGAAATTTCGCGCGACGTGATCGCGCGGATGTAGTCGATCTAAGTAGGCGCAACTTCGGCCAGCGCGATCGAGTCGGCGGCGATCGCGGGAACGTAGTAGGCCTCAGGCGATCCCCACACTGTCGCTGGTCGCGGCGTCGATCCAACCGCGAGCGGATGCTCGAAAACCTGCGCGATGTTCGCGTTGATGCGCAAACAGTTGGGCGCGAGCGGTTCCGCGATTTCGCCGTCGCGAATCAGATGTGAGTCGCCGGTGACGGTGCACGTGAAATCGCCCGCGCGCTGACCGTTGATCGGATACGTGTACCAGATGCGGCCGACGTAGATTCCGTCGCCGACGGCGCGGATGAGTTCGCGGTCGCTGACTCCGCCGCGCGCGCGCATCACGACATTGGTGCCCGCGGAACCGGGACTCGCGTCGAAGCGCCGCCCACCGCCTTCGCCGAGCCGGTAACCGCTCAGCGGCGGGAAGATCAGTTTCGCGGGTGCGCTCGGACCGAGCTTCTCAGCGCGATGCTCGTCGGTGAGCATGCGATGAGTATCGTAGAAATTTGAGAGCAAACCGACCAGCTTGCCGTCGCGGATCAATTCGACACGGCGCGTTGGGATTCCTTCGCAGGTGACTCGCCGCCGAAACGCGCCCGCACTGAACATCGGATTGTCAACCAGGCTCAAACGTGAATCCATCACGGGCGCGCCGAACTTCGCGTGATAGGCGGAACTGGCGGCGTGAAACGCGCCGGTGGTGAGTGAGCCCATCACCATGTAGTTGAGAATTTCGGCGATCGGCTGCGGTCCCAGCACCACTCGAAATTTTCCCGGCGCGGGCCGGACGCCGTGCGAGAGAGCGAGCGCGCGCCGAACCGCGTCGCGGCCGATCACGTGAGCGTCGCGGCGCATCGCGGCGGCAGAATCGCCAAGTGCGGTGGCGGTGCCCTTCGCGTCGAGCGATTCGATTATCGATGTGACGGACGCGTGGAAGTGTGCGCCTTCATTGATTCGAACTTCTGCGAAATTCGAGTTGAAGATCGCGATTCGATCGCGAATCACCGATACGTCGCCGCCGATGATCAGGCCGGGATGCTCAATTCGCGGGTCCGCGGCCCGTTTCGCAAATGCCTCAAGTGCGCCGTCGAGCACGTCCCACGCGGCCGCGGCGATCGCGCCGTCCCCCACTCTCGCAAGGTCGCTTTTCTCAGATGGCGCAGGCTTACGGCCGAGCGGAACTGCCGGGAACCCGGAAAAATGCGGATCGACGACGGCTGCGCTGCGCGCGCGGCGGATCGCGTCGCGCACTGAGTCGGAGGTGAAATCGCCCGCTTCGGATGCGGCGCCGACTTCATGCGGGTCGCGGCGCATCGTGATTCGTAACTGGAATCCGTCTGCATGAAGCGACTTGAACTCCTCGAGACCGCGGCTCGGAATGTCGGAAGTGTAGGCGAGGCGTGCGATTCGATGCTCCGCGGTCGCGCAGTAGATCTCGTAGCTCGCGACGTCTTTCTCGCGCGCAAGAATCCGCGCCGCTTCGCGCGTGAAGGATTTGAGTTCCGCGAGTGATCGCATCAGTTGCCCGCCAGGCGTGCGCGCGATCGCAGCGTCGGGCCGCCGTTGGACATCCGCTTGACCTGCATCGGCTGCCCCTTGCCGCAGTTGGGAATCGCGATTAGCCGCAGATCGTTGCCTACTGCATCGACATTGCTGAAGAAGCTCTTCGAGTCGGCGATCACGCTGCCTGAGCGAAATAAGCGCCCTATTCTGCCGTGATCGATCTCGTAAACGCGGCGTGCGGAGATTCGAAAATTTTCGCGCGACTCGGAGATCGAGGGAATCTGATGACCGCAGACGTAGTAACCGCGCTCGACGTCGGCGATAATTTTTTCGGGAGGCGTCTCACCGGGCAGAAAAAAAGTATTCGACATTCTGATCAGCGGCACATGCCATCCCTCGCTCGCACGCGCCGAGCCGTTGGGCTCCGCAGTGAGCACCGCAGCGGTCTCGCGCGAGTTCAGGAAGCCGCTGAAGATGCCGCGCTCGATGTGCATCACGCGGCGTCCGCGCGTGCCTTCATGGTCGTAGCGATAGTGCCCGTAGCCGTCGAGACTCGGATCAGAGCACGCCGACAGTAGCGTTGACGCGACCTGTTTGCCCAACTGGTTGTCAGCGAGCGAATGCAGGAACCAACTGCGCCCGGCGTACGCGGCTTCCATCTTTAGCGCGCGGTCGGCTTCGCACGGATGCCCAATCACCTCGTGCGAGACGAGCGCGTTGAAATGCGGGTCGGTCACGACGACCACCTCACCGTCCGGCGCCTTGAGGACGGGCGCGGCGGCCAGCTCGCGCGCTTCGGTTGCAAGTCCGACGCAAAATTTCGCGAGCGACGGATTCGGCATCAACTCGCCGCGCCATCCGTCGCTCAGGCATTCGAGCCCGCGCTGCTGGCCAATCGAGTCGTAACTTTCCTGGTGACCGTCCCCGATTTGCGCGACGACATAACAATCGCCCTGCGAAAAAGCGTACGCCTGCGAGACGACAGTGCCAGCGGTGTCGATGAAAATCTCGCGGCGCATCTCGGTCATGGCCGCGACGACCTGGTAAGCGATCGCGTCGCCGAGCGCAGCTATCTCGTGCGAGGCGTCGAGCGAAATTTTCTTGAGCTCGTCGGTCGGGAGCGAGCGCGGGTCGCGGCTGAAGGTAGCGTCGACATCGTCGCGAACTTTTTTGCGCGACGGAATTGGCGCAACCAGCAGCCCTTTCGCCGCGTCGCCGAGGTGCGCAATCAGTTCAGCTTTTTTGCGCGCACTGAAACGCGCGCGATCGTAAGCTTCATTCAGCCCGCGCCGCAGTTC
This sequence comes from Deltaproteobacteria bacterium, assembly GCA_003161515.1. Classification (GTDB taxonomy): domain Bacteria; phylum Desulfobacterota; class Binatia; order Binatales; family Binataceae; genus Binatus. The sequence continues at coordinate 2,422 of PMOH01000262.1, read as the reverse complement.
GGCGACTAACTTGGCTGGCCGACCCGCGAGGGCTCCGATCTCTGCGCCGGTCTGGCCGTGGCCAACGGGTCCCGCGCGATCGGCGACATAAACCGACACGAAATACGCGGCGTTCTCGCTCTCAGAGCCATCGCGAGGCTCACCATTCACAGCCGCGCCGGAACGGTTGAAGACCACCTCGAAGCGAAGATCTGCGTACGCGATGCCGCGCTTCGAGCGCGCGAACCGCGCGAGGATGCCCTCGCCCTCGCGGCGCAGGTACTCGATCGCCTCGAACAAGTCGCCGCGCCCGATCAAAAGAGCCACATCTAGATGATGCCTTCGCGCTTGAGATCTTCGAGCTGACCGGCGCCGAGGCCGAGCAGTTCGCCGTAAACGTCGGCGTTATGCTGGCCGAGCAGCGGAGCGGACGTCACCTCGACCGGCGAGTCCTCGAGCCGCACCGGACATCCCGGCATCGTGAAGTCGCCGCGCACGGGATGATTGATCGTGACGATCATACCACGCTCCTTGAGATGCGGATCGTTCAGCAGCTCGACACTGTCGAGCACTGCGCCGCACGGCACGCCAGCTTCGCCGAGAATGCGCATCACCTCGAACTTGGTGTGACGACTGGTCCATTCGGTGATCATCTCGGTCAGCGGTTCGACATTCTTGGCGCGGTTGCGTCCCGCGAAACGTTCTTCACTTGCGACTTCCGGACGGCCGATCACTTTCCACAAGCTCTCGAACATTTCGGGTGAGGTGCACAGGATATAGCAATAATCGTTGTCGCCGCCGGGCGCGCACTTGTAGATGTCACCGGGACCGCCGCCGCCGACGCGATTGCCGGTACGCGGCGTCGGCTTGTGCGTGACGTACGTGCCCATCATCGGGACGCGCACGAAATTCAGCACCGCTTCCTGCATCGCGACTTCGACTTTCTGTCCCTTGCCGGTACGCTCGCGCTGAATATACGCGGCGAGTACACCGACCGCCGCATGCATTCCGGTGCCGGTATCGCCGATGGTCGGTCCGGGCTTGAGCGGCGGCGATCCGGGAAATCCCGTGAGCGCCATCGCGCCGCCGGACGCCTGAGCAATCATGTCGAAACTTTTGTATTTGCTGTACGGCCCGTGCGTGCCGAAGCCCTTGATAGTCAAGTAGATGAGCCGCGGATTTATTTCGCGAAGGCGATCGTAGCCGAGGCCAAGACCTTCGAGAGTGCCGAGCGAGAAATTTTCCGTCAGCATATCGACTTGCTTGACCAGGTCGATGAACATCGCGCGGCCCTTCTCGCTCTTGAGGTTGAGCGTGATGCCGCGTTTGTTGGCGTTGAGCAGAATGAAGTAGTACGAATCGACGCCCTGCTTTTCGGTCAGCAGCCAGCGGCCCTGCTCGCCCATCTTCGGCGATTCGACTTTGATCACGTCGGCGCCGAGCCAAGCAAGCATCTCGGTGCACGAGGTACCCGCCTCGAACTGCGTCATGTCCAGAACTTTGACCCCAGCCAGCGCCTTTTCCATTGCGATCCTCCTGCCGTTTGCAACTACCTGATCTAGCGCCAGCAGCGGAGTGGCGGCAAGCCTCGAACGCTGCATGGGGTTAAGTCTTCAGCCGCGGTCTGGTAGATCATGTGAACAGGCAATGGCAGACACGGCATTATCGAAGCTCGCGCGAATCCGCGAAGAACTGAATCGGATGTTCCTCGAACGTATCGATCTGATCGACGGCGCAATCGTGGCGATGCTGTCGGCGAATCACGTGCTGATAATCGGGCCGCCGGGTACGGCGAAGTCGATGCTGGCCGACGAACTCTGTCGGCGTATCGAAGGGGCAAACTATTTTCAGTGGCTGCTGACGAAGTTCAGCACACCGGAGGAAATCTTCGGCGCGGTCAGCCTGAAGGGACTCGAGGAAGACGACTACCGGCGCGTCACGACGCACAAACTGCCCGAGGCGCACATCGCATTCCTGGACGAAATCTTCAAAGCAAACTCGTCGATCCTCAACGCGCTGTTGACGATCATCAACGAACGGATTTTTCACAACGGTCGCGAGCGAGTCGCCGTGCCGCTGATCACGATGTTCGGCGCATCGAACGAACTGCCCGACGAGGACGAGCTGACCGCGCTTTACGATCGATTCATGCTGCGCTTCATGGCCGATTACATCACCGAGGAGCACGGCTTCATCCGCATGATGGCCGGTGGCCCGGAGCGCGCACGCACGACGCTGAAATTTGCTGAGCTCGACGAACTGCGCGCGGCAGCGGCGGCAGTCGCGGTGCCGGGCGCGATTCTCGAAGCGATTGCGCAAATCAGGCGCGAACTGGCGCGCGAGCAAATCGTCGTGTCGGATCGTCGATGGAAACACTCGCTTGGCATCTTGCGCGCGCATGCGATTGTCGCGGGACGCACCGCAGTGACCGAGGACGATCTGA
>PMOH01000215.1 GCA_003161515.1 Deltaproteobacteria bacterium | reverse complement strand
TCATCACGCCGGTGTAAGGAACGAGACCGTAGGTCGGCTTGATGCCGACGACGCCCGACCATGACGCGGGAATTCTGATCGAACCGCCCTGGTCGGTGCCAATAGTCAGATCGATATCGTCGTAGTAGAGCGCGGCGGCTGATCCGCACGACGAGCCTCCGGTGCAGTATTCAGGGTTGTGCGGATTGCGCGACGGACCGTAAAAGCTGGTGCGGCCGTCGCCCGACAGCGCGAAGTCGTCCATGTTCAAGGTCGCGACGATTTCCGCGCCCGCGTCGAGCATCCGCGCAACGATGGTCGCGTCGCTCGCAGCCACGTGTCCCTTCAGCACCGACGAGCCGCCGCTCGCGGGAATACCGGCGACGCACACGCTGTCCTTCACGCCGACTCGCTTGCCCTTCAGCGGACCGCTCACGGCGCCCTTGACGCTGCATCGCGTGACGATCGCGTTCAGCGGATCGTCCTTGGGCGACGGGCGCCCGCCCGCCGTGCGATCGCGATAGCGCGTGACCGAATCCTGCGGCGCGAGAGTGAGCGCATCGATCTTCTCGAGGATCGCCATCTGTCCGCGCGTCATGCGTTGGAGCGCGTCGAGTTCCGCTTCGGTTAACTCGATATGGTTCGCGCGCGCGATTCTCTTCAATTCATCTGCAGTGGGAGCCTGGAATGCCATGGTCGAATCCTCTCTCAGGTGAAATACGGGATCAGATGCCGATGCGCGTCGTCCATCGTCTGCTGCGGAGGGACGCCCGGCACTTCGAAAAACACCGGCGATGTCATGCCCGCTTCGAGCAGGCGCGACAGGTTCTCGCGGCATCGCGCGGGGCTGCCGGCAACCGTAAACGTATCGAGCATCTCGTCGGTCACCATGTCCACCGGTACTTTGCCGCGCGCGAAACTTTCGCCGAACGAGCGAATCGTCTCGGCGGGCAGTCCGGCGGCCGCGAAAATCGGAGTTGTCGGTTGCGGCGCCATCAAAGAGATCATGATCGCTACAATCGGGCGCAGGCGATCGCGCGCTGAGCGTTCATCCTCGGAAATCGAAGAAAAGATGTAGGCACCCACGCTGAAGGCGCGCTCTTCGCGGCCCGACTTCGCAAGACCGACGCGCACGTGATCCATCGCGAACTTCACGTAGGCCGGCGAGGACATGATGCTCAACAAAAGGCCGTCGGCCGCCTCGCCCGTGAGCTCGCAATTTTTGGGGCCGAGAATGCCGAGATAGATGGGAATCTCGCTCCGCACCGGCTTGAAACTCAGCTTGATCCGCTCGGTCTGAAACACCTTTCCCGCATAGGTGACTTCTTCGCCGCGGAAAAATCGGCGGATGATCTCAATCGTCTCGCGCATCGCCGCGGTCGGCTTGGTGTATGGAATTTTAAGGCGTCCCTCGATCCAGTCTTTCAGTCCCGCGCCGATGCCGAGAATCGCGCGTCCATCTGAAATCTCGTCGAGCGCTGCGAATTCCATCGCGGTCAGCGCCGGATGACGCAGATATGGATTCACGATGCCGAGGCCAATCTTGATCTTCGACGTGTTGCACGCGATCGCGGACGCGACCGTGAATGCGCCACGGTAGAAAGGATCTTCCGGCACCCAGAATGTGCCGAAGCCCATTTCCTCAGCGCGCCTGGCGTGCGCGGCGAACTCGCGCGGGTGCAGATTTTCGAAACCGACTCCAAATTCGCGAACTCTTGGCATCGCCACCGCCTATGCCTTGGGTTCGTTTTCGAAGGCCATTCGCGGACCTTGCGCGTACCACGAAAAGTGGCAATGCCACATCTTCCAGACCGGCTTGCCGTGGTCGTCCTCGCGGACGTACACCTCGGTGCTGCGGAACTTGCCGCTGCCCGGCAACGGCTTGCCGTCTTCGAGCCAGATGGTGAAATCGGCGCTGCACGAGAGCCATCCCATGTCGCCGCGGACGCGCACGCGAATGTCTTCATCCTCGCCGAGCGTCGCTTTCGCTTTGAACCGCGCGAGCCACTCCCACAGCGTCGCCCACTCTTCGATTCCGTCGTAAGAGAAACCGTTGAGGTTCCATCCGAAGAACTTGTCGCCGCCGACGAACGCGTCGCGCATCATCGGGATACTGCCGGTGCGATTCGCTTTCACCCATAGATTGTGCAGCCGCATGATCTCGTCGATATCCGGTTGCGGGCCTTCTCCGCGAATTTTTGCCATCGCGATTCCTCCGTTGCGCGTGTTCGTCGTGGGTACGCGAGTACCTATACCTCAGTTCGTGTCGAATATTCACGCTTGGCGAATTTCGGAAAATCGGGCTAAGTTGGCGTCGAGACAGGAGGTACTGCGATGAACCAGTTCAAAGTCGGCGACGTCAAAATAACGCGCATCATCGAGAGCGAGTCGCCTTGGCCGGGCACCTTCATCATGCCGGACGCCACGGCCGAGAACGTCAAGAAGGAAGCGGATTGGCTCTATCCGATTTTTTCGGACGAGAAGGGCAAGCTCCGGATGAGCATCCACGCGCTCGTGATCGAGTCGCAAGGCAAGCGCATCATCGTCGATACCTGCATCGGCAACGACAAGGTCCGATCGAATCCGGTGTGGAGCAA
>PMOH01000235.1 GCA_003161515.1 Deltaproteobacteria bacterium | reverse complement strand
ATCGGACTCTCGATTCTCGGCTTCAACCTACTGGGCGACGGAATCGCGCAGAGGGTGGGCCATCGCGTCTGACGATCGCGTGCATCGCGCGCTCGGTGTGCGAAGGGGCGAAATTTCGTGATACTCATTCCGATAGGAAGTGAGTACGAGCTATGGAGAAGATCGAGCCCGACGAAATGGTCTCGCGATTGACTGCGTTCATACGCGGCGAGGGCCATTTCGATAGCGTGACGATCGAAAATTTTCGCAAGATGCCCGGGGGCGCCTCACGCGAGATCTGGTCGTTCGATTGCGCGATGGATCGCGGCGGAGAAACTAGTCGGCGCGCGATGGTATTGCGCCGCGATCCCGGTGCTCACAACATCTCGACCAATCGTCGTCACGAGTTCATGGTGATTCGCGCGGCGTTCGAAGAACGCGTTCCGGTTCCCGAAGTGTTCTGGGTTTCCGAGGACCCCGCCGTCCTCGGTTCCGCGTTCTTCATCATGGAGCGCATCGAAGGTGAAACCTTGGCGCGTCGCCTGCTCCGCGACGACACTTATGCCCGCGCGCGCGAAGTGATGCCGACGCAGCTCGCGGAAATTCTCGCGAAGATTCATCGAATCGATCCGGTCAAACACAAACTCGACTTCCTTGCGGAGCCGGGCGACAACGCGGCGCTGACCGAGGTTAAGCGCTACGAGGAAAACTTTCGGCGGCTTGCGCTGGAACCGCATCCCGCATTCGAATTGGCCTTCCGATGGCTCCTGAAGCGGGTCCCCAAGACTCCGCGAAAAACGCTGGTACACGGCGATTACAGAATCGGCAACGTAATTTTCGGCCCGGAAGGCGTGCGTACGATTCTCGATTGGGAACTGGCGCATCTCGGCGACCCGATGGAGGACGTGGGATGGATGTGCGTGCGCGCCTGGCGTTTCGGCAATGACCAGAAGCCGGTCGGCGGGCTCGGCACTCGCGGAGACTTCTTCCGCGCTTACGAAAAGGCCAGCGGCACCAATGTCGATCCGGAATCGGCGCGCTTCTGGGAGGTCTTTGGTAATTTGCGCTGGGGCATAATTACTATCAGCCAGGCGCGTACGCATATCGACGGATTCGTAAAGAGCGTCGAACTGGCTAGCATCGGCCGGCGGACTGCAGAAACTGAACTGGAGTTGTTGAATCTCATTGAATAGTAACATGCTAAAGTCGAGTGAGTAATCAATATGCAGGACCGGCCGACCTCAGTTGAGCTGCTCGAAGCGGCTGCCGACTTCGTCGAGAGCGAACTCGTGCCTGCGATCCAGGGCGCACGCCAATTCCAGGCTCGAGTAGTCGCCAACGTGATGCGCGTCGTCGCGCGCGAGATAAAACTGGAAGATCCGTTGGTTCGGAACGAGGTGAAAGCGCTGGCGCATCTGCTCGGCCACGATTCGCCCCATCTTCATAGCCTTGACGATCTGCGCGCTGCCGACGTGAAGATGGGCGAAGAGCTGACGGCCAGGATTCGCGCGGGCGAGGCCGACGACGGCGATTGGCGCCAAAACGTGCTTGCGGTTGTGCGTCGAAGCGTCGAGGACAAGCTTCGTATCGCGAATCCCCGTTACCTCGAGAATGACATAGCTATTCGCAACTCCAGAGAGGAGGACTGACTAATGCCTGAAACGAAAGTAGTACTGCTCGAACAAGACGACCTGATGCATCCGAACACCGGCGAATCCAATTTCAACGAAAGTGCGTATTACAATTTCTACGATCGCGGGCAGCGTCTTGGCGGCTTTATCCGACTGGGTAATCGCGCGAACGAAGGTTATGCCGAGATGACTGCGTGCCTGTACCTTCCCGATGGGACTGTCGGCTTCATGTTCCACCGGCCCGAGATCAAGAACAACGGCGCTCACAACGCGGGCGGTGCAAAGTTCGAAGTCGTCAAACCGTTCGAACGACATCGCGTCAGTTATCATGGCAAAGTGTGCGTTCTTAAGAATCCGCTCGAAATGGCCGATCCGGCCAAGGCTTTCAAAACCAACCCCTACTCGAAAGCTGCACTGGAAATCGACTACGTCGCCACGTCTCCCGGATGGGGCGGCGAATTGCGCGAAAAAGTTGGAGATCAATGGGTCTCGCCCAAACCATCCGGTAACCCCGAGGCTCAATTTGCGAAAGGACACCTCGAGCAGCTAGGCCACGCGACGGGAAAACTTGTGCTCTCGACTGACGGCAACGAGCGTGAGTTCAGAATCGAGGCGCTGGGCCTGCGCGATCATAGCTGGGGACCGCGCTACTGGCAGGCGCCGAAGTTCTATCGCTGGCTCACGATGAACTTCGATGAGGATCTTGGCGCGATGGCGACGATAACGGTGAATCGCGACGGCAGCGAGCGCCCGGGAGGATTCATTGCGCGCAAGGGGCGCCCATTTCAACATATCGTGAAGGTTGANNAACCGTCGCGCCGGTATAGTCACTCGAATCGCCGAGGGCATGACCGAGTGGAATTGGGACGGCAAGATTGGCTATGGACTCTCTGAGTATCTGGATCACTTCGATGAATAGTCAGTCGGTAACCGTTTGGTCTTGAGCGCGCGCAGACTTTCAGTATAGGGCGGGTACGCAATTCCGCGTTCGGTGATTATAGCTGTCACCAGGTCGGCGGGCGTGACGTCGAACGCGGGATTGAAGGTGCTGACGCCTTTCGGCGCGATCTGTTTGCCACCGTACTCGGTGAGCTCGCGACCCGACCGTTCTTCGATCGGAATAGCGGCTCCGTCAGGACAATCGAGATCGATCGACGACAGCGGCGCCGCGACATAGAAGGGTACGCCGTGACGCCGCGCCATTACCGCCAGCGGGTAGGTGCCGATTTTGTTCGCAACGTCGCCGTTTGCGGCGGTGCGATCGGTTCCGACTACTACACAACTGATCTTGTTCTGCGAGAGCACCGCAGCCGCCATGTTGTCGGCAATTACGGTTACCGGGATCCGATCTTTAAGGAGTTCCCACGCGGTCAGGCGCGAGCCCTGCAAAAATGGCCGCGTCTCGTCGGCGTACACCTGGATCTTTTTGCCCGCATCGCGCGCCGCGCGAACAACGCCCAGCGCCGTACCGTATCCGGCCGTCGCCAGCGCGCCGGCGTTACAATGAGTCAGCACGATCGCCGGATCTCCGATGAGTTCAGCGCCGAACTTTCCCATCGCACGATTCGCGGCTACGTCCTCGGTGTAAATCGCGATCGCCTCGCCGCGCATTCGCTGAAACAACTCTGACGCATCCAGTGAAAGGCTCTGGTCGAGGATACGTCCCATCCGATCCACTGCCCACGCAAGATTTACTGCGGTCGGCCGAGTGGCTTTCAGAGCCTTCGCGACGACTGTGAAGCGTTTTTTCGCCTTCGCGCCGGCATTGCCTTTGATTCCGAGCGCAACACCCATCGCAGCCGCGACTCCGATCGCAGGTGCGCCGCGAATCACCATCGTGCGGATAGCCTCCGCGACGCCGCGATAGTCGCGATAGGTTCGAATCACCTCGCGCGCGGGTAGCAGGCGCTGATCGATCATGCGAACGGTATCCGCTCGCCATTCGATCGTCATCACAGCCATCGAGTCTGACTTTTTCGGCCGCGAGTGAGGTTTCAAAGTTCGCATTACGTCTGAGCAATAGAAACGGCGCTGCTGATCGTTCGCGGCGCCGCTCACCTGGCTTCGATTGCACGGTACCGAAATCCGCCGGTATGCGCGAATCTCAAAACTAAACTTTCTCGTAAACTCCGCGGGCTTTCCGTTTTGCAGCACCCGCATCGATCCATCGCGTGATTGCCGCGAAAATCTCCGACGGCCGTTTTCCCTTGAGCCCCCGCACGTCGCGGACATCGGACGCCTTGAACTGCTTGGGAAGTGCCGAAAGCACGGCGCGCCAATTGACCCTGCCGCGTGGTCCGCTGCTGATTGACTTTGCCGTACGCGACCCGCCACCGATCAAAGATCCCAGTCGCGCTTCCTCTTGTTTCAATTTACTAAGTACCGATTCCTTCAGGCGGATATCCTTGCGCAGATTGATTAGTAAGGTGCGCGCTTGCCGCTGTACTTGTTGGAATGCGGATGCAGACGCGCGAGAGGTATTCTTACGAGGCATGTAGCTATCTCCTTTTGAAGGAAGTAATCAGTACAAATCGACTTTGAACATACACAATCAATCTCATTCCTACAAGTATCAAAGTCATTTTGTCCACTATCAACATCATTCAACTGGGTATAGCAATCGGATAGTCATACGTGAAAAAAAGTTTCTCAGTCGCTGATGCATTGTTACTATCCGATCGGTTCTGCAATGCGAAGGAAGTTTGTCGATACCGCCCTGATCTCAGGGTCCTTCGCTGGCTCTCTTCAGTAAGTGTCATGATGAGGGGGTGTGGAACCGCGGCTGGCGGATACGTGCGACAAAACGATTTTAGAATCAACCAGAAAGCACAATGCCTGCAATACCGCGCATAGGCATTCGTACTCGTTCGATCACTACTGATAGTTATTTTCCTAACAACTGGCGAATAGCCAATCGAACATCGACGCGGAAATAGTAGGGGAAATCGGACGGAAAGAGCACTATGTTTGCGATTGGCGCGATGGTATAAGCATCTCGGAATTTTGACTAGATGCGCGCTCTTGGTAGAGCCACCAAAACCGGACGCCCTGAGGCGCTCGGGGTGGCGCGCAAGGAGAGGGGTAATGGGCCGCAGACTGTATGTTGGGAATCTGGCTTGGACTGTGACCGACCAGGATCTGCTCGACGTATTTTCAGAAGCAGGAAAGGTGGACAGCTCGCAAGTCATCATCGACCGCGCCACCAACCGCTCGCGGGGCTTCGGGTTCGTCGAGATGGGGACTGATGAAGCGGCCGAAGGCGCGATCAAGAAACTGAACGGCCGCGATATCAAAGGCCGTCCGATTCGCGTCAACGAAGCACAGGCGCGCAGCGGCGGAGCTGGCGGCGGCGGCGGTGGTGGAGGCGGCGAACGCCGCGGTGGCGGACGCGACCATTAGTCAGTTCTGCTCTCGCACATAGCACGCGACTGTAGTTCTCACCTCGGCGCGCAGCAAAATATACTCGAACCACTCGCGGGAAGCGCCGATCCTCGGGGCGAACCCTCGCGCTTCGCACGTTGCTCGCGCTAAAACCATAACCGTGGAACTCATTACGCTTGAGGCGCAGAGCGAGCGGGCCGTGATTGTGCCTGCCGCGGGATGCCAATGTCTCAGCTACCGCGTGGGTACGCTCGACGTCATTGCGGGGCCTGCCAATCCTGACGCATGGCGCGAGCATCCGCATCGTGGCGGCATTCCGATTCTCTTTCCGTGGCCGAGCCGCGTCGCCGGCGCACGCTTCACTTTCGAGGGCCGCGAATACCGGTTGCCGGTGAACGAACCGGCTCGCGGGAACGCGATTCACGGCTTCGCATGCGAGCGCGCCTTTCGGGTGACGCGGCGCGGGCCGTACTTCGTCACGGCGATTCTCGATTCTTCTGACTATTCGGATCTCAATGCGATCTGGCCGTGGCCGTTCGCGCTCGAAATAGACTACGAAGTAGGTAATGGACTGAGATTGAAGGCGCGCATTACCAACACCGGCGACTCGGTCATGCCATTTGGATTTGGCGCGCATCCTTACTTTCACGCACCGCTGAATCCGAAGGGGTCGCGCGATGCGATGCGGATTCAACTCGACGCCGACGCGCGATGGCCGCTCGACGCTAGCCTCATACCAACCGGCGCGACCGCGCCGCTTGATGGTAAGTACGATCTTCGCGAGCCGCGTCCGCTTGGTGCTGATACTTATGATGACGCGTTTCGCATGGCGGCCATCTCAACGGGCGATGCGTCGACGCCGCGCGCGCGGCTGATCGATCCATCTCTGAAAATCGCGGTCGAGATTCGCGCCGACGCTGCGTTCGGCGACTTCGTCGTCTT
>PMOH01000182.1 GCA_003161515.1 Deltaproteobacteria bacterium | reverse complement strand
CGGCCACTGGAGCCATCGTGCGCACTCTGATGCCGCATCCGCCCTCGGGAAGAAAATGCGACGAACCGCGGCCCGCGACGACGATCCGGTCTTGCGCGGCCTCTTGCAGGAAGACGGCGCGGTAGTATGCGGCGAAGCGGCCGGTGTCGGTCTTGCGCTCCCAGAAATGCGGGCTGTGCACGTCGAACCATTTCATCTGCTCGGCGTTGACGTTGAAGCGCTTCGCGGTTTCGGCGATCAATTGCTCGCCGGTCTGGAAGCGATAGCCCAATTCGCGCGCGGTGAGTTCACCGAGCTCGATACCCCTGCTGCCAATCTGCTGACTAATCGCAATTACCGCCATGTCGGTCCCCTGAGCCATCTTAGATTTGTGATCGCGAAAAGGGCAAACCAGTCCGCGATGGAATCGGGGGCGAGGTGCCGATAGGATTTGCGCGGCTGGAAAAACACGATGGAAGAAATTGATTTGACGCGCGAGCTCAAGCTTGCGAAGAAGGCGGCGCGCGAGGCGGGCGAGATCCTGCGCGGTTATTGGAAGCGCGAGGGGCTCAAAGTTGGATCGAAGGGGCATGACAATCCTGTCACGCAGGCGGATCTCGAAGCGGATAGCGCGATCAAGAAAGCGCTGCGCGATCCGTTCCCGTCGTATGGATGGCTGTCCGAGGAGACTGTCGATAACGATGACCGGCTGAAGTGCCGGCGCGTTTGGATCGTCGATCCGCTGGACGGTACCAAGGAGTTCATCAACGGAATTCCTGAGTTCTCGGTCGCGATTGCGCTGATTGAAGATGGGGTGCCGATTCTTGGCGTCACCTACAATCCGATCAAGCGCGAGATGTATTGGTCGGCGCGCGGGCTTGGATGTCATCTGAATACGCGCGAGGTGCGGGTCACGCGGGTGCGGACGCTGCGCCGGGCGACGGTGCTTGCGAGTCGCAGCGAAACGGCGCGCGGAGAATGGCAGGTGTTTCACGGGATGTTGATCGTGAGCCCCACCGGGAGTGTTGCGTACAAGCTGGCGATGGTTGCGGCGGGGAAGGCGGATGCGACGTTCACGCGATCGCCGAAGAGTGAGTGGGATATCGCGTCGGGAGCCGCGTTGGTGGCCGAAGCTGGGGGGACGATTACCGATATCAAGGGGCGCGCGCTTCGGTTTAATCAGCGGGATGTAAAGCTTGAGGGGTTGATCGCGGATAACACTGTGCTGCATGGGGCGTTGATGAAGGTGGCGCCGAAGAATGCGACCTAACCCCTATCAAGAAAGTGGCGATGNNGGGTGACCCCTGCACCCAGTGAGAAGCGCAAAGTTGCGCGCAGCGCGCTACTTTGCTCTCAGGGGCTGGCGGCGGCGGGGGCGATTTCGTAGTGGGGGCGGCCGGGGCCGGTTTCGGGGAGGAAGTACATTGTTACGATGGGCAGGAATTGGAAGACCAGGAAGCTGAGCATCACGGTGCGCAGGCCGATGTGTGCGGCAAGTGCGCCGCCGAGGAATGGGGAGATGAAGGCGCCGAAGTAGCCTATTGCCCAGACGAAGCCCAGTGCTGCGCCGACGCGGGTGGGATTCATGCCGGGGAGTTCCATCAGCAGTGTTGTGATGGCGGCGAGGGAGCCGGCTGAACCGATCCCGACGAGGACTAGCGACAGGCGGATGAAGGTCGGGTCGGGGAACATCATGACGCCCGCGCATCCGAGTAGCGTCGCGAACGCGATTGGCCAGGTGAACGGTTTGCGCAATCCGGACATGCCGGTGCCGATGCCGCCGCCCAAAGCTGCGAACAGTCCGGTGAACGGCAGCACCTGCGTCATCAGCGACGCTTCCGCCATCGACATGCCGCGGTAGGTGCGGAAGAACTCGGGTAGGAACGCGGTGTAAATCTGGAAGACCCACATTCCGCCGAACAGGCCGGCTGCGACCAGGAGCACGTTGCGCATCTTCGCGACTTCCATCAGAGCGGAGCCGCGCTCGGCGGGCGCTTCGATTGCGTCAGGTGCGGGCACGGCGATTTCGACGCGATGCTCGCGGCCGAAGATTGTCCATAGCAGCGCGACTCCGGCCGAGCCGACGCCGTACCAGAGCAAGGTCATCCGCCACGAGCCGACTCCGGCGAACAGCGCCGGCGTCGCGCGGAACACGGCGGTGAGTCCGACGTAGCCGAAGGAGAAGTTGACCATATTGATGTACGGCCATTCGCCTTCGCCGAACCATTGCATCGTGAGCGTGCCGGGCGGCGCGATCACGAGTCCGTAGCCGACGCCTTCGAGCACGCGGCATGCGAGCAGCGCAGCGAAACTCGGCGCGTAGCCGCTCGCGATCTGTCCGGCTGCCATCAGCCAGATTCCGATCACCAGGCCGCGCAATGCGCCGATACGCTCGGAGACCAATGCGCCGAGCAGCGAGAAGATGCCGATGCATAGCGCGATGATCGAGATGATCAGGCCCGCGCTACTGAGCGAGATGCCGAGTCCGTTCCTGATTTCCTGGAGAATCGGCGCGGGTGCGAGCCATGCGAACGACTGCGCCGTCAACAGCAGCAACAACAGGGTTTCGATAACCCATCTGTAGGGCGAGAGTTTGCTCGGTTGGCTCATCGATCGATCGCGATCCTGTTGGTTCACGGTATATCGCGACTCGCGGGCAATCCGCCACTGCAAAAATTCTGTGGTGTGAGAGGGCGGGCACGGCGGCCCGCCCCATTGAAACCAGGACAATACCAAAAATTTCAGATCTTCTGATCGCCGCTACCCCATCGGAGGTAGAAAAACATCCCGAGGCCGTAGACCGCTGCGATCAAGAAGAAGACGGCGCTGAATGATTTGGTCGCCTGCACGATCATCCCGGTTGCGGCGACGCCGATGATGCCGGGGACGGTTGCGAAGGTGTTCGAGATGCCCATCAGGATGCCGGCGTAGGTGGGCGCGACGTCGAGATGATTGACGCCGAACGCGGCGGAGCCGATGCCGTTGGACGAGGCTGCTAGCGTCAGCAGTGCGACTGCGATCGCCGGTGAATGAGCGGCGGGCACTATCATTAGAGAGATGGCGCCGAGCGCGAAGGCCGCGGTCTGCATCGACTTGCGCACGGTGCCGACTGAGAGGCCGCGCGCGATCAGAGCGTCAGCCAGCCAGCCCGAGAAACTTATGACGAAGAACGTCGCGATCCATGGAATGATCGAATAGACGCCGACGCGCTCGAGTGGGACGTTGAAGGTGTGATGCAGATAGGTCGGCATCCAGAGCAGGAGGATGTTGAATCCGAAGTTGCTGCAAAAGTGCGCGACGACGATCGCCCAGACCGCTTTTTCGCGCGCGATTGCCGCCCACGGTACTCGCGTGGCGCGCGGCTCGGCGGTGCGCATCGACGTGATCAATTCGAGCTCGGGCGTGGTGACGCGCGACGAAGTCTCGGGGCGGTCGGCGGCGAAGTACAACCATACGGCGACCCAGACCAGACCGAGTGCGCCCGAGATGTAAAACAGCGCGGGCCATCCGAAGGCCTTGATGATCAGCGGACTCGCGCTCAGGGCCAAGACGGTTCCGACGTACATCCCGCTGTAGTTCACGGACAATACACGCGCGCGCTCCGACGGCAGCGTCCAGCGCGCGGTCAGGCTGTGAATCGACGGGAAGTTGACGCCCTCGCCGAGCCCGAGCAGCACGCGTGCGGCGAGCAGCGCGGAAAATGTCGTGGCGGCCGCGATTGGCGTCACGAAAGTTGCGAGCGACCAGATGGCGACGCCGGCTGCCAGCACGCGATGGCCGCCGAATCGATCCGCCATCCATCCGCCGACGAGCTGCGTCCACAGGTATCCCCAGAACACCGCGGAGAGCACGAGGCCTTGCGCGGCGGAGTCGTAGCCGAATTGGCGGGCGAGCGGAATTATCGCAACCGAAATGCTGATGCGATCGATGTAGCAAAGCGCGGTGCCGAAGAAGAATAGCACGACGACCGTGTAGCGTTGCGGCCATCGCGGAATCCCAGGCGCGGTAACGCGCGCGCGTGCAGGCTCGCCCATGATGCATTCGAGCTTAGGCAGCGCGATGCGCAAAAAAAAGACGCGAGAGGCATGAACTCTCGCGTCTTCAGGAAATCGTCGACGTGCGATCGAGTGTGCGGCTATCTGCCGACTGCGTGGCGAACGGTATTAAGAATGTAGATGAAATCGCGGGGCGAGCGCACGTCGCCGAGCAAGGCCACTCGCGAGAGCATTTCCATCTCGCTCGGGGTGACGTTGTGAACGCGACGCAACTGCTCATTCTTTCTGAAATCTTCCCAAGCCGATTCGGCCGCGGTCTCGACCTCGGGGGTCAGGAGTGCTTGCGCTCGAGGATTGGCGAGGAAGAACAGTTCTCGCCGATCGAGTCCGAGCACTTCCGCCACGCGCGTCAGAATCTTGTCGGAAGGATGGCGTTTGCCGGACTCGAGATGTCCGACATACGGCGTTGAGGTTTTGATGCGGTGGGCGACTTCCTCCTGCGTGAGGTCGAGTTGCCTGCGCCGCTCGCGAATTACCTGTCCGAACGTACGTTCCTTGATCCGTGCCATGTTGAAACCTCTTCCCCTTTAAGCTGTGCCGATCTTCATGCAATCTGGCCCGATCACACGTCCACCAAAATGGTGTTATTCGACACTTACAGTAAGTACCATCAAGACGACAGAATGGCAAGCAGAATATTGGCGAATTCGCCGGAACCGCTCGCACATTAAGTTACGTTGCTCTACAAATTGTTAGACTCGGGTTCTCGCGGAGATATTCATTTTACAAAAAAGCCGACTTGCGCGTCCAGCCTCAATTCCCGTATGGATTTCGACCGTGATTCAGATATATCGAAAAATCCGCGACTCCGTTGTCAGGGCGCGGCGAACTCTTGAAATGAGTGGCGGCGCCGCGCCGGAGGCCGTCCATCGAGACGACGTCCTTGCCGATCGAGTGGCCGTCGCGATCGAAATAACGGACTTCGACCTGGAGCGGGCCGGTGTCGTCGCCGGTGTTGCGAACGTCACCTTCGACCGAGACCTGGTCGCCGCTGCGGATGAGCCGAGTATCGCCGACCTTGACCGGTTCGACGCCAGTCAGCGAATAGAGCACGTACGCCGCGAAGCATAACGCGCCGAGCAGAACGATAACGCCGCCCTTGCGCATCGGCGGTTTGCTAGTACGACCGCGGCAGGCCGAGCACGTGCTCGGCGATCGAGTTCAGCACCATCTCCTGCGACACCGGTGCGATCTTCAACAGACGGCATTCCCGGAAGTAGCGCTCGACGTCGTACTCGCGAACGTAACCGTAGCCGCCGAGCGTCTGCACCGCGCGATCGCAGGCCTCGAACGCGGCGTCGGCAGCGCGCAGCTTTGCGGTGTTGGCCTCGGGGCCGCACGGTTTGCGATTGTCGAACAGCCATGCCGCCTTGAGCATCATGAGTTCCGCCGCTTCCAGCTTCGAGTACGAATCGGCGAGCGGATGCGCGATCGCCTGGTTCTGTCCGATCGGACGGCCGAAGACGACGCGTTCCTTTGCGTACCTGACTGCTTTCGCGACGGCGGCGCGGCCGATTCCGATCGCTTCGGCGGCGACCAGGATGCGCTCAGGATTCAACCCGTCGAGCAGGCAATGAAAGCCGCGGCCTTCACCGCCGATCAGATCGGAGGCCGACACTTTCAAATTGTCGATGAACAGTAAGTTGGTATCGACGGCGGCGCGGCCGAGTTTTTCGAGCTCGCGAATTTCGACCGCTGACGGGTCGAGCTCGGCGAAGAACAGGCTCATGCCGTCGGTTTTTTTGGTGACTTGCTCGAAAGGCGTCGTGCGCGTCAGCAGCAGCATCCGTTTTGCTTCGCGCGCCTTGGTCGTGAAGACCTTGCGCCCGTTGATGATGTAGTTGTCGCCGTCGCGGCGGGCCGCGGTCTTGATGTGCGTGATGTCGTTGCCGGCGTCAGGTTCGGTGACGGCGAACGCGACATGCATCTCGCCGCTGACGACTTTCGGCAGGTAGCGAAGCTTCTGTTCCTCGCTGCCGTGGAAGACGAGTGGGCTGACGCCGAAGATCGAGAGATGAACCGCGCTGGCCGCCGCCATCGCGCCGCCCGAAGCCGCAATCTCGCGCATCACGAGCGCCGCTTCGGTGATGCCGAGACCGCTGCCGCCGTAGCGCTCGGGAATCGCGACGCCGAGGTAGCCGGCGTTGGCGACGGCGGTGAAGAAGTCGTGGGGAAATTCGGCGCGGCGATCGTGATCGCGCCAGTATTCGTCCGGATAGTTTGTGCACAGGGTGCGGACCTGCCTGACGATCTCTTCCTCAGCCTCTGTTAATTCAAAATTCATGTGTTTTGACCAATCTGACAATGAAGTATTCGCGCTCTTTTCGCGAGTCATCGCACTTGGGGGTGTATTGCGTAGGCTCGTCAAATCTGATTAATCACTCGGCAAATGCATTCCATTGGGGCATCACTAATGGCTGACCGATGGCAGAAACCCTTATGAATACAGGGGATTTTAGCCGTCGTTCGATTCTTACACCGGTATGAATCTTGTAACAAAGCAGCCGGTTTAATCACCGTAGCCCGCTACGTGTGGGCAAAGAAAGCCGCGGCGAGGGGTCGCGCATCTCGGAGGGAGGAGATAGTGAATAGAACGAGTACGCATCGGGGCGTTGGCTGGGTTTGCCTGATTGCTGGCGTCGCACTGATCGGATTGCTGTGCAATGCGAGCGCATGGGCAGAAGATCCGGCCACCACAACAACCACCACTCATCACAGACGCCATCACCATGTCGTCTCCACGACCACAACCACCACCACCGCCGCTGGTCCTGACGAGGAACAGCGACTGAACGCGCTGTCGGGGCAGGTGAACAATCTGCAGAAGCAGAGCGACGACACCACCACCGAGGTGAAGAAGATCGAGTCGGAGCTGGTGGTTGCGCCGCCGGCGACCGCCGATGCGAAGCCGGTCACAATCGGGCAGCATGTCGGCCTGGCCGAGACCAACATCGCGTCCATTCAGAAGAATCTCACAGACAACCTTGGGATCAGCGTCCACGCGATGGTCGATGCGGGCTACGAGCATAACTTCAACCAGCCCAACTTCAACACCAACGTGTACCGCGCGTGGGACCAGGATGGATTTCAACTCACGCAGGGCAACCTGCACATCGAGCGCGATGGAACCGTCGGATTCGTGACCGACATCAACGTCGGCACCGTCGCGAACGCGATTTCCGGAGCTACGCATTACTCGAACCAGGTTCCGGTCGGTGGTCAGTTCATCGATGCGACACAGTACTATCTGACTTACACCGCGCCGCTCGGTTCGGGCGTAAGCTTTGAAGCTGGCCGTTTCGTGACACTGCTCGGCGCCGAGATCATTCCGGTTTACAACAACCAGAACTTCAACGAGAGCCGCGGCCTGCTGTTCAACCTGGGCGAGCCGCTGACTCATACCGGCATCCGCGCCAGCTATACGTTCAACGACTACTTCTCGGCCACCGGCGGTTTGAACAACGGCTGGGATGATCCCGCGGCGAACAGCAACGGCGGTCCCAACTACGAAGGCGAGCTGACGCTCAACAACAAGGACAAGTCGGTGAGCTTCGTGCTCAACGGCATCTGGGGCCCGAATGCAATCGGCGGCGCCAACGGCAAACAGGCTTCGAATTCCAACCTGGGCGCAGTCGATCCGATCTTCACCTGGAAGCCGTCGTTCATCCCGAACCTGACCTTGCAGACCGAATATCTGTATGGGTCGCAGGACGGCCCGGTGATCCACGGTCACAGCGAATCGTACCAGGGAGCGGCGCAGTACCTGGTGTACGATTGGACGCCGTCAATCGAATTGGCGACGCGCGGCGAATTCTTCCAGGACAAGGACGGAGCGCGCACCACTGGTACGGGACAGACGGTGTGGGAGATCACGCAGACGCTCAGCTACAAGATCCCCGAAGTCACAGGATTGCTCGCGCGCCTGGAGTATCGGCACGACAATTCGGATGAGAACGTGTTCACCAACAACAATGGCCAGTTCACCAATGGCGTGTTCACCGGCCAGCATCTGTGGCACGGACAGGATACGTTGGCTGCCAACATCATTTACGCCTTCTAACTCGGGGAGGAGCTAGAGCATAGTCGCGCAGCGATGCGCAAAAGCGGCGGGTCCGAAGACAGCGGACCCGCCGCTTCCTTTTAAGGCAAATGCCTGTTCCCGCTTTCAGCGCAACACGCTATTAATGCGGGAAGAGCAGATGGGTTTTTACAATCGATGGATCCTGCCGCAATTGCTCGATGTAGCGATGCGCCAGAAGAATTTTGTCCCGTTCCGGGAACGCACGGCAGGCGCGGCGCGCGGACGAGTCCTGGAGATTGGCATCGGATCGGGACTCAACCTCTCGTCATTTCGCCCTGATATAGAAAGCGTGTGCGGAGTCGATCCCTCGGCCGAACTTTTGGCCAAGGCCAGCGGGCGCGCCGCAAAAGTCGGTTTTCCCGTGCGATTGCTCGAAGCCTCCAGCGAGAGATTGCCGCTCGAAGATCGAAGCTTTGATACCGTCGTGATGACCTTCACGCTATGTTCCATACCTGACGCGGGCGCAGCACTGGTCGAGATCCGACGAGTTCTCAAACCTGAAGGCGAGCTGCTATTTGCGGAGCACGGGCGCGCGCCGGATCCAGACGTGATTCGCTGGCAGGATCGGATCACGCCGGTCTGGAAACGGATCGGCGGCGGCTGCCATCTTAACCGAAAGATCGATGACCTTATTCGAGCCGCTGGATTTCGGCTCGACCGACTTAGCGTCGGATACCAGAAGTCTGCTCCGCGCCCGTTTGCTTTCTTTTACGAAGGCAGCGCGCGCCCGGTTTGAGAATGCTCCCATCGTAGCGTTTGCCCGATATTCAGATTGATTGTCGGCTATTCTGTCATTGTGGGAGCATTGGCCAGCAAAGTCGGGCGGCGTGGCACCGTGGTGCTTCCGGCTAAACTTCGGCGCCGCCTCGGAATCGAGGAGGGCTCCTTCGTAGTCGCAGAGGAACGCGAGAATGGAATCCTGATCCGGCCGGCGACCGTGGTGCCGATCGAAGTTTACACTCCTGAGCGAAGGGCCGAATTTCTGCTGAACAACGCGGTCAGCACAGATGATTACCGGCGGGCACGGGCCGCCGTGAAACGCATGGATCTCGATCCGGATACGATCAAACATCATCGGCCGTCGAAGCGTCGCAGGTAGTCCGCCTGCGCGTGGATCGAGTCTTTCTCGACTACATCAGAAAAGGAGCGCTTCGCGATTTTCGGAANNCGCTCCCGTCGTCAGGGTGACACGGAACGCGAAGCTGTCCGGAGGCCAGGAGCCATTTCCTCCCTCGCGTTGCTCAGGTCGTCAAGATGACACAAAAACGCTAGGCATTTATTTTGCTGTGATCAAATTGCTGGACTGATTAGGGGAGAAATACTTTGCACTATGCACGGGATACTCAATCGAGGCGCGGTTGTTCGGGCGTGCGATGCTGATTGAATATGCGTCAGATGCCCGTTGCATGAGCGTTGCGTTTGCGGAGTTTTCGTGACAGAAAACGAGATTCAGAGATCGATCAAATCAACGAGTACAAATGCCGCCCCGTAAGCGGCCAGGAGGGTTAGCGGTTCGATGACGCCAAAACAAGTATTGGCAATGATCAAGGAAAAGGGCGTGGTGATGGTCGATGTGAAATTCATCGATCTGCTCGGCACGTGGCAGCATTTCACTGCCCCGATCTCCGAGTTCAAGGATGAAGCGCCGTTCGACGAAGGCCTCGGCTTCGACGGATCGTCGATTCGCGGATGGCAGGCGATCGACAACAGCGACATGCTGGTGATTCCCGACCCAGAAACTGCGGTGATGGATCCTTTCACCAAGGATCCGACGCTGAGCATCATCGCGAATATCTCCGATCCAATCACTCGCGCCGACTACACGCGTGACCCGCGCAACATCTCGCGCAAGGCTGAGGCGTACCTGAAGACCACCGGCATCGGCGACTCGGCGTACTTCGGGCCCGAGCCGGAATTCTTTATCTTCGACTCGCTGCGCTACGACACCACCCAGAATTCGAGCTACTACTACATCGATTCGAACGAAGGTAACTGGAACAGCGGCAAAGAGGGCGCGGTCAAGGACGGCGCGAACCTCGGCTTCAAGGTCAAGAACAAGGCCGGCTACTTCCCGGTGCCGCCGGTGGACACCCTGCAGGACATCCGCACCGAGATGGTGCTCGAGATGGAGCGGGTCGGCATCCGCGTCGAGAAACAGCATCACGAAGTCGCGACCGCCGGCCAGGCTGAAATCGACATGCGCTT
>PMOH01000505.1 GCA_003161515.1 Deltaproteobacteria bacterium | reverse complement strand
GATAAAGTTTTCATGCACGAACTTGCGGCCCTCCGAGGCGAGGCGCGAGGCCAGCGCCGGATCGTTAAGCAATCGCTCGATCGCCGCCGCCAGCGCGGCCGGATTCGCAGGCGGCACCAGCAGCCCGGTCCGTTCGTGAATCACAACTTCGGGCGTGCCGTCCACTTCCGTCGCGACCATCGCGCGGCCCGCCGCGAGTGCCTCGATCGCGACCAGCGGCAGACCCTCGTACAACGACGGCAGCACCACGAGATCGGCGGCTTCGAAAAGTTCCGGCACGTCGCGCCGGTAGCCGAGGAATCGCACGCGATCAGTGAGTCCGAGCGTCGCGCATTGCGCGCGCAAGCTCTGTTCGAGCGGACCCTCGCCGGCAAGGAGTGTGACCAGGTTTGGCCGGCGCGATGCGAGGATCGCGAGCGCGTCGATCAGATGCCGATGCCCTTTCTGATCGTCCAGCCGCGCGAGCGTGAGGATGGTCGGTTCGTCGCGCAGCCCAAGCGCGGTCCGCGTTGCGACGCGTCGTTGCGCATCGATTGGTGCGAAACGATCGAGGTCGCGTCCATTGTGGATAACCCGAATTTTGTTCTTCGCGACTCGCTTATTTCCGATCAGATGGCACTCCGCCGCGTAGGACACTGCAATATATTTGTCCACCAGTCGTCCGACCTGCCGATCCACCCAGAAGCTGGAGCGCAAGCCTTTTCCCATCCTCCAGACTTCGGGTCCGTGACAGGTTTCGAGCACCGCGCCGACACCCGCCATCCGCCCGATACCAGCGCCGAACAGGCTCGCGGTGAACAAATGACAATGCAGAATCGCGATATTTTCGCGGCGCATGAATCGCAACAGGCGCGCGCCCGTCAGCACGTCAAACCGTGATGAAAACTGAAGCGCCAGGCACTTAACGTTCGCCGCAGAAAGTCCGGGCTCCATTGCTGCGATCAGCGCGCCCGGCGCCGCGAGACATGGCTCGAACCCGTAACCGCGAATCGCGGTCAGGATTGACAGTGCATGTTCCTCGGCACCACCGAAGGTACTGCCTGTTAACAAATGCAATACCGCGGGTCGCGGCCGGCCGTTGGACCGACCCGCATTGGTGGGGCTTTCGCTCGCCATCTTCGTCATAGAGAAGTCAAACCACGTCGCTTAGAGCAAATGTAAAGGGAGAAAATAGCTCATTGCGAGCAGATGATCCAGCCATTAAGACAACAAAAAGCTCTGACTTAAGGCGAATAAATCGGCCCGAGCCCCCGCAGCAACGCATTTTTCGGGATTTTAGTGTGCTTTTTGACATCGCGTAGTCTGTTTTTCGACATTTTCCTCACATCGGCAACGAGATCTCCAGAACAGCGGGCGGCGCGGGCTATTTTGGCTTCAACCGGTAAAGCCCCACTTCGCGATCGCGCGCGATCGGTTCATGCGAGAAGTCGCGATCGATCTCGCCAAATTCCCGTTTGAGCATGCCGAACGATTGGCTGTTCTGCGGCATCGCGACGAGCAGATACAGCGGACGTCCCTGCTTATCGTCGTTTGCTAGCTTGCGGGCTACGGCCGGGTCGAGTCCGCCAGTGGGAAGAATCAATACCGGCGGCACCTGGCCGGACCATCCCTGGGACTTTTTCTGGTAGAGCCAGGCCAGATGTTTTTCATTTACCGCTCGCCCATAAAGATTGGCGCTCAGCCCGACGAATTCGGTTTGTTCGCCGCCCGCAATCAGTTCGAGCCATTGCAGGGAGATATCGCTGACCAGCACGGCGTTCTTCAACTGCGGTCGGATCGCCTGCACCTCGGCGACCAGCTCCGATTGCGCCGGCGCCGATGTTGTAAGGCGGGAAAGTGTCTCGACCAGGATCGAGCCGGCGAGAATCACATCCAGCGCAATCACTGCAAAGCCGGTCCATCGCCAATCGAGGCTTTGATTTGCGCAGACCAGTCCCCAGCCCGCTGCTGCAAAGACGATGAACAGCGCCGGCAGCATGAAGCGCGGTTCGACGTGGAAATAAGGGAGATAAATGATCAGCAGCAACGCGAGAAAGCTCAAGCCCAAGTACAGCGCGCGCATCGCGCTGGCGTTGCGACTGTTGCGCATCGCCCAGTACACGCCGAGCGTTGCGAAGACCACGACTGGAAATGGGAACAAAGAGTAGCGGGCGTGAACCAACGTCCGTGATTCGGTACCCAAGTGAAGTTGGCCGAAGATGCCGTCGATGCCCAGCATTGCGAGAGCGTAAGCGACGAAGTTTCCGTGGCGATAAATCGGATCGGCGGGTGCAACCAGGTAGCTCAGCTTGAAGGTTTTGAAAACCGCGCTGCTGTAGAACGCCGGCAGCCAGAAGGCGTAGCCGTTTGAGAAGATCGATCCGAGGTAGTGCAGATTAAGCCATGCCTGCATAGATGGAAGTGCGATGAATCCGACCGCGAAGGTCAGCGCCTGCGCGAGCTGGAATCTGCGCGGCCGGACGATCAAAGCCGCCGCGAGCATTCCAATCAGAATTGCGCCGTTGCTCACGCGGATGGTGACGCCCAATCCGACCAGCAGTCCGCACAGCGCCGACGCGAGCAGGCTTTCTTTTTCGAGCGCATACAAGAATGCGAGGACCGCGAGAATTACGACGGCCAATGCGGGCACATCGCTCATCACCATGGTTGATAGGCCGAGGAAATGAGGCGAGGTCGCCAATAGCAGAGCGGCGAGCGTCGCGCTTGGCCGATCGAACATCCACAGTGTCAGCAGGTACAAGCCGGCGATTGCGACGAGTGCTGTTAACACCGTGACTGCGTACAGTCGCTCGGGACTGTGGCCCAAAACGGGATACGCAGCGGCGAGCATCATGGGATAGCCGACCGTGTAGCGAGGCGGATAGGAGTTGCCGGCGAAATGGAGGACCGGGCCTAGCCCGCGATCCAGATTTACCGCGACCGCTGCGTATTCAACCGCGTCGGGCATCGGCCACAACTCCTGCCCGTTGGCGAATCCGGTGCCGGCGATGAGGAGCAACGCAAAGCCGAGCAGCAGAGCGAGTATCGCAGCGTCGATTCCCTCGAAGCGGAACATGACCGCTTCGGCCGCGGGGCTGGACGAACTGGTTACTGATGAAGACGGGGAATCAGCATGAGGTCGGGACTTTGAGCGGGGCGATCCAGCCTGGGAACGCGAGCGGGCGCGCTTGCTGCGCGGCATTCAGGATTCTCCGCGAATCATCTTGAAGCGATGCTCTCACTGATTCGCAGCGTCGTCGGCCGCCTTCACCGCCGCATCGGCGTTTTCCTTGTCGTAGCGGGCCTTCGCGACCTCGCGATTGGCGGCATCGATCTGATCCTGTGAGGCGCCGTCGCTCTCGAGCTGATCGCGCTGCTCGGTCGCCGAGTCGAGAGCTTCTGCGGCCGCGTCGGCGGCGTCCTGCGCCTGTTGAGCGGCTACTGCATCGGGATCGTCCGCGGCGGCGTCGCTCGGCGCGTTCTGATCCGGTTGTGCGACCTCCGGCGTGGCAGCGGCGGCGTCGCCCGCAGCATCGTCGCTCTGGGCGCGCGCGAGCGATGCGTTTCCCGAAGCGATCACGAGCCAGAAGCCAAGTATCGCGATCGCCGGCAATCCAAAGCGGAAGATTCGCTCCGTTCCGGTTGCAAACCTCATAGCTGTTACCACTCTTCTACCTGCAAACGATTCTGTCATTGGCCGGCTGCGTCGTCGGCCGCCTGCGCGGCTTCATCGGCGGCTTGTTTTGCGGCGCGCGCTTGCGCGATGGCCTCGTTGGCGGCATCGATCTGATCCTGTGCGGCGCCGTCGCTCTCGAGCTGATCGCGCGCTTCGGTCGCCGAGTCGAGTTCCTGCTCGGCCGCGTCGGCGGCATCGTGCGCCTGCTGAATGGCTTGATTCTTTTGGTTGGCGGCGTCGTTGGCCGCGCCGTTCTGATCAGGTTGTGCGGCCTGCGCCGGGTCGGCGGTTGCGCCGTCGCTCTGCGCGCGGGCGATTGAGACGTTCCAACTGCCCAGTGCGATCGACAACGCGAGCACCGCTATCGCCGACATGCGGTGGCGGAGGGTTGGCGTTGCGCTGATGTCCGAACTCATTGGTGCCCCACCTGCGTTACTTCGTAAGCGATGAAGATAGTTCGGCCATTGCTGCAGATCAATCAATGCGCGACTACTGACGGCGATTGCGGCTCAGCCGCTGATTGTTGGTCCGGTTTTCCGTCGGGGCCGACATGCACGCTCTTGATCACGGACGATCCCGAATTTTCGAAGGCGTTGTACTCGCGCTGAAAGTCCTGGACCCGGCCGAGCTTCATATAGACCTGGGCGAGTCTCACATGGAAATACGGATCCTGTGGTTTGAGCGACTCACCGATTTCGAGTTGCCTGGCCGCGCCCGCGTTATCTTTCGCTTCTTCGAGCAGATTGCCCAGCGCGAGACGAAAGTAGGGATCGTTCGGCTTCACCTGAACGGCGCGCGTGTAGTAAGCGAGGTTGTCATACCAGTAGCGCTGACCGCGGATGGTCGCGATGCCGTAGCTGAGCAGCAGGAGTGCGGTCGCGATGCCGACATAGAGACGAGCGCGCGCGCCGACGGTAGAAATTTCGAACACGGCGAGGCTGAGCGCGAGGCTCCATCCGAACGACGGCGCATAGAGGTAACGGTCCTGGTTCAGCCACCAGATGGAATCGATCTTGAGCGCGGGCGCGACGGTGACGAGGCCCCAGATGGCGCAGAAAAGATAGACGCTGCGGCGCGAGCTGCGCGACGCAAATGCGATCGCGAGCAATCCCAGCACGAGCAGCGCGGCCCACGCGATGAATACCTGCGGGTCCAGATGCGTGGTCCATTCGAGCGAATGGAATGGATTGGCGAGGCCGGGGATCGCGAGGATGCCGAGATAGGTCAGCAGCACCATCGGAATCGTCATCGCGATCTGCGCCGCACCGTGCAGCGGCGCCACGCCTGCCACGCTGTGCAACTGTTCCTCGATGTTCGGGGGCATGCCGAAAGCGTGATCGCCGAGCGCGTGCATCCGGGCGAAGGCGTAAACGAGCGTGACAATCAGGAACGGGATGCAGGCGGTCAGCGCGCTAACGATATGGGCGTTGGTGCTCGCGGTGCGCGCCTGGCGCGCGGGCGGGTTGTCGCTGGCGGGCGCAGCCTCGAACAGCATCAAGTACGCAAAGGCGATCACGGGGAAGAAGATTGCGCTCTCGTGCGTGAGGATTGCGAAGGCATAGAAGAGCGCCGAGAGCATGAGTGCGCGCGACCAACCTGGTTTTCTTTGAATCAGGAATACTAACGCAGCCAACATGAACACAGTGGACAGTTGCTCGGGGATGTCGCTCGCCCAGACGACCGGCTCGACGTGCGCCGGCATGAGGCCGAAGATAGCAGCCGCGAGCATTGCGACGACGACTTCGCCGGTCAGCAGTTGCGCGACGCGAAAACATAGCAGTACGGCGAGCACCTGCAACAGGATCTTCATCAGATGCCACGGCGCAGGATGATTGACGCCGAACAATTGCGCATTGAGCGCGAGCCACACGACGTCGAGCGGACGATACCATGCGCTATGCGCCTGCGCCTGCAGGCTGGGATCGTGCTGCTTAATCGACCACAGGACGTCGTGGGTGAATCCGTTCGCGATAAACGACGAGGTGCGGATTGAATCGTTCTGCACCAGGATCGGGAGATCGTCCGAGACCCAGCCGTTGTGCAGGCTTGGCAGATAGACGGCGATGGTCGCGATCGCGATCAGCGCCAGCATCGCGACTCCGCGCGGGCTGAGGCCCCACCATGGCGCGGGGGGTGGATTGCTAATTGGATTTCCGAAGGTTGCGTCCGATTTCATGACGATTCCGGTCCTCCACTTATGAACACGGCTCGTTGGTGACAGGGCCGCCGCTGGGACTGTCGCTCATTTGAATCTTGATGCAGTTCGGATCGCGATGGGGCGGCCCGGGCCGCGGATCGCTGGACCACAGGTAGAGCGTGCGGGTATCGGGATGGAAGATGGAGACCTGGGGTCCGCCGAACTCGAGATTGGTGCGAACTTCGACCGGCGCGGGCGTCGATTGGGACGGCGCGGCCGCAGCGGGTGCAGGCGCGGGTGTCGATTGGGTTTGACTCGCGCATCCGGTCGCGATGAACAGAAGCAGCGCGAGGGCGCATATCAGGCTGTTCTTCATGCTGATCATTCACACTCCATCCTTTGCGGCGTACCGCTTGGAGTGTCGCTCAATTGAAGCTTGAAGCAGTGCATCTGCTCCTTGGTCTGCGGCTTCGGAGTTCCGGTCCACAGATAAAGGGTGCGAGTGTCGGGATGGTAGATTTGCAGGACCACGCCGGTAAATTGGGTGGTCGCGCGCACTTCGGGCGGTGACGTCGAGAAGTGCGGAGCGGGCGGCGCCGGTGGGGTAGCATCGGCGGGCTGCGGCTGCATATTGGCGCATCCGGAGGCGCAGAGCGCAGCGAGAGCGAGCGCTGAAAGGAGAAAACTGGTCTTCATTGAGGTCACATTGATACCCGATTCGTGCGGGTTCATACCATATGTAGTGGTTTGGGGTGCGTGAACTACCATCGGTAGCTTCGTTCCGTCAAAAGTTGTTTTTTGGTTGGTCATGGTGGCCGGAGAACCTAACCCCTAACCCCTTCCCTCGAGGGAAGGGGAACCGGATTTTCGAGAGTAACCCCTTCCCTCAGAGGGAAGGGGGACAATCGCGGAGGGGGTCCGGTGTCCTATCCCCCTTGCCTCCTTTCCGGATTGGAAAGGGGGGACTGGAGGAGGGTAACACAAAAAGTTGGGGGTGGTCAGGCGGAATAGTTCATCCCCAAAGGATTTCATTGGAAACTGGACCGGGTGTCTGATGGTGCGTGGAGAAGGAACCAGGGCGGGTCATTTCTGACCCGCCCCGGTGTACTCACATTATACTACCTGTGAGGCTATGGACGTTTGACTACTCGCACTTCAGCGAGAAGTCGATGCCAGTCGCGCTCGGCGTGCCCGTGATCATCGTATGGTCACCGCCAACGAACTCCCAGGTGCCGACTTCAGGCGAACCGGTGGTGCAGGTTGTGCCACTGTCGGTGAAGGCGATCGTGCAAGTCGGCTTGGTCGCACCAGTGGCAACCGGGTTCCATGCGGCGAGATCGCCGGCCGATGGGCAGGTTCCGCCGGTGACGGTCACGTCAGGAACGCCATTGATCTGGATGGCGGTCCAGTCCAGAGGCTCGGTCGATCCGTTGGTGATCGTGATGGTCTTGCTCGGATGCGGGGTTGATACAGACGCTACGAGAATTACGCCCGCGCCCGTGTCGCTGCCAGCCATGATCGCCTTCGTGCTGTCCGCAATGGCCAAGCCATGAGCCGGAGCGCCGCCCGAGCCAGTGGTGGCGACGTATGCGCTGCCGTTGGTGGTGCCGTAGAGAACCGCCGCGGTCTGGAAAGCCGCCCCCGATAGTGGGTCCATGTAGTCGCCATTCAGACCGGCGCTAGTCAACTCGGTGCCGTCCTTACCTGCGCCGGTGTTCTGCTGTATCACGGTCGTATGAAAGTCGACTATCAACGAGGAGGGGAAGATCTGCACGCCCGGAACGACGTCGCTGTCGTAGCCGCCGTCAACGTTAAAGAAGATCGTGCCGCCGCCCTCGAGGGTCGTGCCGGTTTCCGGATCGAGATGCTGTTCATTTGCCACTGCGATCGCGTCGAAGCCCTTGCCAAGACCGTTGCCGCCCGCGCTGCCGCCGGCGGGATCAAATGTGACGCTGGAAGCAGACTCGAACTGCGCCTCGCTGATGGTCTGGTCGCGCTTCTGGACGGTCAGGATCAGAGGATCCTTCTGCACGCCCGCGGGCCCGAAGAGGCTGGCGCCCGACATTGAGGTGTTGCCCAAGGCGGCCACTACGCCGAATGACATGGTCTTGCCGCTGGGAGAATCAACGATGTTGATCTCGCCGGTGTTGTTGCTGTTAAAGAAGTAGCTGCCGACGTCATTGGACGGGCTGGTCGAGCCGGCGAAGGCCGGGACGCCACTGACCGTGGTCGGAGAGGTGATCGTGCTGTTGAACGCGCAGATCACGTCGCCGCCGGTGATGTCGCAGGCGCCGTCGCTCTGGATAACGCCGAAGCAGCCTTCGCCGACCGGTGTCGGATCAGGGCATGCGGTGCCGCAGGTTCCTTCGTCGGTGGCGAAGCCTTCGATCTTGATGGTCCAGAGGCCAGCAGCGAGCTGCGTGCCTGATTCTCCCGCTGGACACGCGGCGAACGCCGGCGCGCTTGCCAGCAGCCACAGTCCGGCGGCTGCCAGAGTTAAGAGAGAAAAGTTCCTTTTCATACGTCCTCCCGAAACATTAGTGAGTTTGAAAACCAGTTGAATCCACATTTCCCCAAAGTTCCCCGAAATGCGCTTGCCCCCAATAACCAAAGGCGCCAACGCTGCAAACCGTCAAACCTCCTTCCTCACGATGGCGGCGGAAAACTATTAGAAACCGCGCGCCACCGAAATAGCCCACCCTTTACGAGTCCCCGAGCCGCGTCCCGCATCGATCCGGCCGCGCCGTTCCCCGAAGAACCATTCATACTAGCTGCCCACCGTTGGGGCAGTTGCCTTTGCGCTGAGCGGAGCACGTCTGATTCGCAATTCGGGACGTGCTATTGAGGGACACTCTAATCAAATTTCAGCGGAAGTAACTATCAGGAATGCACAAGAAAGCGTCATTTTGTGTGAAATAACAATTTGTCGGCGGTTATTTTGGAACATCCTGACACTGAAAATGCGAAAAAGGGGGTCACAGGAGGCTATTTGAGTGCTTTGCAGCACATTTAGGCGGCAGGTTCGTTTGACAAATTTGCACCGAGCAGACTAGGGTCGCACCGATTCTAACACCAAAGCTCGTAATGCGAGGGGCGTGCATATCAGAACGCACGAATAGCAAAATGAGCCTAAATGTAGGATCCACTTTTGGGAGGACTCTTCAAATGCGGTTCAAGTCGTTCACGCGGTCGCTAGCGGCCCTGACCTTTGCACTACTATTCCTGATGGGCGCGCTGGCGCAGCCTGCGATGGCGCAATCGGAAGATTCGTCGTCGGCGGATTCGAGCCAGCCATTCCTGCAATTGAGCGGTCCGCTCTCGTTCGGCAACGTGGTGGTCGGGCAAACCAGCGCATCGCAAACCGAGACGGCGACCAATCCATCCAATCATCATAAGAAGATAAAAATTAACAACGTCACCGTTACCGCCGGCTTCACGATCACCAGCAATGGTTGTTCGGGATCGAAGCTGAATGACGGCGGCACCTGTGAGGTCGAGATCGCGTGTATGCCGACGGCTACCGGCGCGATCACCGGACAGGTTACGTTCGATTATAAGAACAACAAGAAACGTCACGTTAACCAGGACCTGACCTGCACCGGGGTGACCGCGGCGACTGCGACGGCGACCTCAACCCCGACGTCGACTGCGACTGCAACGTCCACGGCGACGGCGACTGCAACGTCCACGGCGACTGCGACGTCAACGGCGACGGCGACCTCGACACCGACTGCGACTGCGACGCCGACGGCAACGTCGACCACGACTGCGACGGCGACGGCGACGGCGACCGCAACGACGACTGGTACGCCGACCGCATCGGCAACCGCGACCGCGACGACGACCGGTACGCCGACCGCATCGGCAACGGCGACGGCGACGACGACCGGTACGCCGACCGCATCGGCAACCGCGACCGCGACCGCGTCACCGACGGCGACGGCGACGGCGACCTCGACGGGCGGCACTCCGACGGCGACGGCGACGGGCACCGCGTCGGCAACTGCGACGGCGACGACGACGGCTACTTCAACTGCAACCTCGACCTCGACGGCGACGGCAACGGCGACATCCACGTCAACGGCGACGGCAACGGCGACTGGCACGTCAACGTCAACGGGGACGGCAACGTCAACCGCAACGGCGACCAAGACGGCAACCGCGACGGCCACTGCGACGGCGACGTCAACCGCGACGGCAACGTCCACGGCGACCTCGAGTCAGACACCGACGGCGACTGCGACGTCGACGCCGTCAGCAGGGCCGCAGGCGGGAGACGTGCT
>PMOH01000254.1 GCA_003161515.1 Deltaproteobacteria bacterium | reverse complement strand
AGCCGCATCCACTCGGTGCGTGGAAAAATTCCCTCGATGTGCGAGTCGTGCACGACACGCGTTTCCCCGCGGTTATCACGCAGCAATATCGCGAAATCGGTTCGATAGGTCGTGTCCGTCGGATCGGGATCTACCGACCACATCAGATAGCGAAGGCTGCGACCGTCATTGCCGTCATGTCCGCCGTGCTTGGTCTCCGCGACAAAGGTCTCTCGCACGCAGTCCGGCACAAACAGCGCGACGCCTCCCGCGCGACAATGCCGGTACGCAGTGCGGATCGCAGCCTGGAGGTCCTCGACGCTCGTCATGTACGCGATCGCGTCGTGGATAAACACCGCATCGAACGTGCGCCCGAGGTTCACCGTGCGCATGTCGCCCACGCGATGCTCGCATTCGGGATTGAGCTTGCGGCTGACGGCCACCATCTGCGCCGACAGATCGACGAGCGTCATTTCGAATTTAGACTTGAGATACAGCGCATTATTACCGCCGCCAGAACCGAGCTCGAGGACCGTGCGCGGCGCTGGCTTGCACGCCTCACTCAGCACGCGCGCAAAGTACGCCGCCTCCTCCGCGTAGTCCCCAGGCGCCGAGAAAAGCGGCCACCATTCCGCAAGTTCGTCGTACAGCTTCATCGCGCTTACTTTACTTCTTGATAGTTGGGGCGGGCACTTCCGTCATCCGTGACGTCGTGTCCGAGTCGTATTCGAGATGCAGTGCGCGCACGATCATTCCATGCATCCGCCACAGTGCGATCACGTAGAACAGCTCCATGATCTGTTCGTCGGACAGATGACTTTTCAGCGCCGCGAACGTCTCATCTTCGACCAGGTTGCGCCCGACAATTTCGTCGGTCGCCTGCATCACGGCGCGCTCGACGTCGGTGAACTTGTCGCTGAGCGCCCAGCCTTTTATCGCCGCCAGCTTCTCTTCGGAAACGCCGACCATTCGCGCGACCTTCAGATGCTGCGAGTACTCGAAGCGTGACTCGCCCACAATTCCGGTGCGAAGAATTGCCAGCTCGCGCAATTTCGCGGGCAGCTTGCGGCCGGGCTGCATCAACGCCATTAGCGAGCTGCGCGCCTGGAACAGCAGGTCGGGCACGAGCGCAAACGTCGTCCAATAATCACCGGGAGTACCAGTTGCAGTGCCCGGCGCGGTGACCGGATCGCGCTCACCGAAGAATTGTTTGTAGAGTTCCTGGATTTCGGGAGTAGCCTCGGCCTTGCTCACCTGGCGTAGTCGTCCCATCGTTGGTCCCTCGTGTTGGAATGTGCGACGCCACCAATATCGCCGATGTCGCGCGCTCTTGCGAGGCTGCGTGCGCGGCGCGATAATCCGATGCTCCGGTGGACGCATAGCTCAGCCCGGTTAGAGCGCTTGCCTCACATGCAAGAGGTCCCTGGTTCGAGTCCAGGTGCGTCCACCAAAAAATTCGACTGGTTGAGATGCTCGGTTTGGCGGCCGCCGCGGATTGGGAGTAGCTTGGGCCTTGGGCGTCTGCGGGATCGACAATCGGCAAAGTATTTTGTATTACCGCTACGAGGTCTCGATATGTTTGAAGACGAAACCATAGACATTGCCTGTCCGAAATGCGGTTTCAAGAACTCGTTGCTGGTGCGCGAAATCGAACAGCACGCCGA
Organism: Deltaproteobacteria bacterium; assembly: GCA_003161515.1. Classification (GTDB taxonomy): domain Bacteria; phylum Desulfobacterota; class Binatia; order Binatales; family Binataceae; genus Binatus. The sequence continues at coordinate 858 of PMOH01000254.1, read as the reverse complement.
AACTCATATCGTCTGCCAGGGCTGCAAGGTTGGGGTGAAGGTCGAGGCGTCGGAATTTCAGCATCGGCTGAGCGAGATCAACGACGAGGTCGAAGCGATGCAGTCCGAAGCCCGCCAGGGAAAGAATCCGAAACCGCGCAAAGGTGACTTTCAGATCTGAGGCTCCTGGAGCCATTGAGATAAATCGCGAAAAATCGGCGTCTTCAGCTTGTCGCCTGATTTCAAACTTGAAAGGAGATTTGAGCGATGAACAAAACCAGGATAGCAGGAGCGATGCTCGCGACCGCAGTCGCATTGGCTTTCACCGGCAGCGTCGTATGGGCCGAGGATGCACCCGGCGCGTCAGCCGCGACGCAAATCAAGTGCGTCGGTGGGAACGCGTGCAAAGGGCAGAGCGCTTGCAAGACTGCGACTTCCGGCAGCGATTGCAAAGGCAAAAATTCGTGCAAGGGCAAAGGCTACGTCATCACCGCCGACGCCAAATCGTGCGAAGCCGCCGGTGGTCACGTCGGCAAGAAAGCCCCGATGCCAGGGATGTAGTGGGGCGGGCCGCCGTGCCCGCCATTGACGCGCGCGCGTTCAACATCATGTCGGCCTCACCTGGATGAATTTCGCGCGATGGAAGAATCGCGAACAAAGTTCTCGCGCCTGTGCCTCCGCCTGATCGCGGCGATCTTTCTATTTTCGCTGTTCGAGGGCGCACCCGCCGCTGCCGACATGGACGGCGTGATGATGCACGACAGAAAAATGATGATGATGAAGTCGGGGCATCCGGCGACTGCAATGGATCATGCGGTCACGATGTCGGACGGCACGATTGTCGACGTCGATGGCACCGTCAAATCGAAAGACGGCAAG
>PMOH01000243.1 GCA_003161515.1 Deltaproteobacteria bacterium | reverse complement strand
GAACAACAATTGGTCATGCTCGACCATCTGCTGGACGAAGACGCCTTCGACCGCTTCGTTGCCGGTGCATACGTCGCCCGCGCCGAGGCGATGGAGAGTCAGGAGCGCAACGACGAGCGCGATCGCGATGATTGCCGCGGCCGGTGGAATTTTAGCGGACATCGGTAGTCAGTCGAATAGTCAGTCGAGGTCAGTGCGCAATATACTTAAGCTCTCGATGCGTGAGGGATCGTAGCCGCGCCACTTGGCTGCGGAAACGTCGCCCGCACTAACGCGTTTGAAGCCGAGACGGGCGAAAAATCCGGCGACGCGATCTTCATTGGTACAAGCGAAGACGTACTTGAGGCGGCGAGCCTCGGCCTCCTTGAGGATCTCGCGGACCAGCACCGCGGCGACGCCCTCGCCCTGGAAGCGCGTCAAAGTGTACATCGCGGTGATCTCGCCGCAGCGGTCGCGGCGGTAGGGCTCGGTGAGCAGCGAACAGATTCCGGCAAGATGTTCGTCGCCAATCCGATAGCCGAAGCATGAGGGCAGGATTTGCGCGATCTGATCGGGCGTGCGCGGCAGCAGGTGGCCTTCGGTCTGACCGCGAACGATTAGCGCTTCGACTTCCTCGAAGTCGTCGATCGAAACGGGCCGCACGAATCCGTACTGCATCTCGGTGAACAGCGTCCCGGCGCCGATAAAACTGAAGAGCTCTTCGTAAACGTCGCCGGGTGCGACCAGGTTGACGGAGCCGACGCCGTCTTCGAGTGCATCGAGGGCGGCACGCACGATGGCTCTGCGAGCGCGCGAGCGGATGTTGCGCATCATGCGGCCGATGCGATGCTCCTCGACGAACGAGAGCCGCTTGCCGTCCTTGTCAATCAAGCCGCCGCGCCGATCGAGCATCAGGAGCTTGAAGACCCGCAGCCGGCTGGCGAGCTCGCGGGCGAAGACGGTCAGGTCGTCGGCGTCGTCACGGCTCATCGAGGCGACGACAATCGAGCCGGCGCGGAGTCGCTCCCAGATTTCTGCGACGGCGGAATCCGGCGGGTACGGGCGCGAGCGGAGCCCCTCCGATGGATTGAAGACAGGCGGCGGTTCTTCAGGCGCGAGTTTTCCGAGCCGGCGCATCAGCTTTGGGAGCGCGCTGGGCGAGACGATAACGACGCAGCGAGTTTGGTTGCGGCGCAATTCGCGGAGCGTCAGGACGAGGGAATCGAAGTCGGACATGCGCTGGCCGGCGGGAGGAATCAGCGCGAAGAGCAAACTTTTGCCGTAGAATTCTTCGAGATAGAAAGTCTTCTCGGTGAAGACCGGCGCGCCGCGGCGCGGTTTGCCGATGAAATCGCCGAGGCCGATAGCTCCAAAATCGCTCACGGGCACAGAATTCGCGGAGCCGGAGTTCGAGACGTTTTCAATTCTGGCTACGCGGGCTGGGACTTCGCGGGCGATATCGAGGTCGCATCGGTGGGTGCGCATACCGGCGGCGAGGGGCGCGAGGCGGCAATTTCGGCGAGCGAGGTATCGGAGAAAACTTCGAGCAAGACGCGCTGGCCCTTCTCCCACACGCGATACATGCGGCAGGTCGGCTGCAAAGCGCATGAGCTGCTGCCGTCGGTGCATACGTTGAGCGTGATCGGACCTTCGACGGCTTCGATGATATCGCGAAAGGTCACAGTGTCGGCTTTGCGCGCGAGCTGGTAGCCGCCGCCGGGACCGCGGCGCGCGTGAACGAGTCCGCGGCGCATCAGGTCGCGGATCACTTTCTCGAGATAGTACTTCGGGATCTGCTCGCGAGTGGCTATCTCAGTGCCGCGCGCCACGCCCGCGGGATGATCGGCGAGATAGATCATCGCACGCAGTGCGTACTCGATCTTGCGCGGTATCTGCATCAGGCTCATCGTCTTTTTTCAGTATCTAAACGGGAGTTGCGGCCGCTCGCACCGCTAAAATCTTCTCGACGTACTTGACCAGCATGTCGTTCTCGATGTTGACGGAGTCACCGGCATTCTTGAAGCCGAGCGTCGTCGAGCGCAGCGTATGCGGAATCAGCTCGACCGAAAAATTGTTGTCTTTGATCGAAAAAATCGTGAGGCTGATTCCGTCGATCCCAACCGATCCCTTTTCGACCAGGTAGCGCGCTTGCGCGGGAGCGACCTCGAAGGTGAAAAGTTTCGAATCGCCTTCGGGCTTGATCGACACCACCCGGCCGACGCCGTCAACGTGACCGGAGACGAGATGGCCGCCGAGCAGCTTGCCGAGCGTGAGACATCGCTCGAGATTGACGCGGCTGCCGGGTTTCAGATCGCCCAGCCCGGTGCATCGGAGCGTCTCGGCCGACACGTCCATCGCGAAACGGCCGGGACTTTTGGAAATCACGGTCAGGCACGCGCCGTTGACGGTGATCGAGTCGCCGATTGTAATTTCGGAAACGGGGAGCGAGGTGTGGACCGAAATTACCGCGCCCTGGTCGGTCGGCTTGAGGCTTTCGACGGTGCCGAGATCTTCGATGATACCGGTGAACATTAATTCTCCTGAGCGTTGATGGAGGCGCGCGAGAAATCTCCAGAAAAATCATATCTTTTGGATGGATAGCTGCGCAACTTAGGGGAGAGGAAGCGGCGATGCCCTGCTAAGCTGGAGCGGAAATGAGCTCGAAGAAAAAAGAAAAACTGAAATCGTTGATGTTCGACTTCGGCGGCACGCTCGCATTCCTGGACTTTGATTTGCTGGCGCGGGAATTCTCGCGAGAGGGTCGCAAGCTCGATGCGCTCGCGCTCGAGCATGCGGAATACGCGGGGCGCGCGGCGATCGATCGACATCTGATGAGCAAGGGGAACAGCCAGGCCACCGCTGCGGCGTACGAACTTTTTTTCCGCGGCTGGATGACGGCGGCCGGAATTCCGGAGGAGGAATTTCTCGAACACGCGGCGAGGTTCAGCGCGATACATCGCGAGGCGACACTGTGGCGCGTCGTGCGGCCGGGGATCATTGAGGCGCTCGAGGCGTTCAAGTCGGCGGG
>PMOH01000046.1:4565-4883 GCA_003161515.1 Deltaproteobacteria bacterium | reverse complement strand
TCGCCGACTACGCACGCGACTATCAGGTCGGGATTGTCGAACGCGGCGCCGAACGCATGCACCAGCGAATAACCGAGCTCGCCGCCTTCGTTGATCGATCCCGGAACGTGCGGACCCGCATGACTCGGCACGCCGCCCGGCGTCGAGAACTGACGGAACAGCAGGCGCAACCCCTCACTGTCTTCGGAAATCCGCGGGTAGATCTCGGAGTACGTGCCCTCGAGATAAGTATGCGACATGACCGACGGACCGCCATGCCCCGGCCCGGAAATATAGATGACGTTGGCGTCGTTCTCGCGAATCAGCCGGTTGAGATGC
>PMOH01000046.1:0-4557 GCA_003161515.1 Deltaproteobacteria bacterium | reverse complement strand
TCGGCGCGCAGCGGCTCGCGCAGCAGCGGATTCGCCATCAGGTAGATTTGGCCGACGGTCAGGTAGTTGGAGGCTCGCCAGTATGCGTCGATAAGCGAAAGCTGCTGGTCGGATAGCGGTTCTGACATGGAGAAGACCCTAAACCCTCGAATCGCAGTGCTTCAAAAATTCTCGCACTGCCTGCGGTTTGTTGGTAGAGGCAGGAATTGAAACTCCAGATTTTCCGCATCGACCGTGCCGAGGAGACCGCATTATGGAAGACGCCAAACTTCAATTGCTGCTCGATCGCGCCGAGATCAGCGACGTGCAGTTGCGCTACGCGACCGGCTTGGATTCGCGCGACTGGCCCCTGTTCCGCTCATGCTTCGCCGATGAAATCGAAACCGATTTCACCTCAGTCTTCGGCGGCGATCCGCGCCGGCTCAGCGCCGACCGATGGACCGAAGCGGCGCGCCGCTCGCTCAGCGGCCTTCAGGCGACCCAGCACATGATCACGAATCATGCGATCACGGTCGCCGGCGACAACGCGACCTGCATCGCATATGTACAAGCGCGCCACTTTCTGCCCAACGACTCGGGCGACAGTATGCAAACCATGTTCGGCTACTACACGAATCGGTTCGTGCGCACGTCCGCGGGATGGAAAATCCGCGCCTGCAAGCTGACGCTGAGCTGGCAGACCGGTAACCCGCAAATCTTCACGCTCGCCAGCGCCCGCTTCAAAGCCGCCGAAGCCTCAAAGAAAAGTTAGCCAGCTCTCTTTTGCCCGATGGAGGAACCGATGTCGCTCAACCTGAACCCACTGATCGCGGCAGGCGTCGTCGCATCGACCGCCGCGACCGACGCAGTGTACGTAATGTTCAACGCAGCAGTAACCGCGCGCCGCCCAACGCGGGCAGCATCATGGAGCGCCCTATGGTACCTGCTGTCGGCCTTCGCCGTAATCAGCTACACCGGCAATTCTATCTATGTAGTGTTCGCCGCATCGGGTTCATGGATCGGCGCCTACTTTTCAGTAAGATGGCTAACCCGCTCCGACGCAAAAGCTCCACCCGGCGCCCCCGCCGCGCTCGGAAATCCCCCGGTGTGAGTTGTTTCGATACGCGGAACAACATAGTTCGCTCTGTCCTGCGAGAGATTGTCTCCGGCTGGACCTCGACGCACCACTATGGAAGCTCTCCATCGCGAGTCCTGTTTTGAACGCCTTCAAATCCGCGCACCTGCCGCTTGCAAGAGGAGGGCGCGTTTAAGTCCGCCCAGAGCAACGATGTTTTTGTTCATAACACCCGGCGATCGAATAAGATTTTCAAACTCCCTTTGGGAAATCGTATCACCGCCGGAATCCACTAAAAATTTGCGGTATTGTTCTTTCCGCATCTCCTCCACGGTATTCATCTTTTCTAACGCCCTCCTACTATGCGCGGTCTGTCGTTACTTTCATTTTGCCCGGCATGCTTCCTTTGTGCTCGCGGATACGAATATCTACGTCGCATCCCAATCTCCTCACGAGCTCGCAAAGGCGATCCTTGGAGAATTTTTCTAGGTGTCCACGGATCAGGGCAGATACCTTCGGTTGATCGAGGCCCATCACCTCCGCAGCCTTCACCTGACTCAGGCCGAGCTTGCGAATCCTCCCGGCGATAATCAGGGCCAGATCGCTTCTGAGATCCAGTTCATCGGCGTTTGCAAGGCCGAGATCTTTGAAAACATTGCCGCTGCCAACTTCGTAATCATCGTGTGCGAATTTCATAGGTGAATTTTATAAAATAGAAAAACATAATTAGAATAATTTTTTATTGTAGAGTTCCTTCGCATATCGCAGGCGCTCTTTGATCAGGTCGATGTCATGCCGAGGAGTAGCGGAGCCGGATTTCGATTTCTTCTGAAAGGCGTGGAGTACGCATATGACCTCCTTAAATTGAACCGTATAGATCGCTCAATATGTGTCGCCGCCGCAATTTTCCACAATCTCCTGGACGCTCGTTCCGCCAAATCCCCGCAGGGGCTTAGCGTCAAGGTGTTTCTCCCCGAATTGCGCACTTTTCAACGCGAACCCGATATGCCTTTGCGCCGCATCGGGAAAGCTCATCAAGTCTTTTTTGCTGCTTCGTATCCATACAACCTTTTTTGGCGGCTCGCCGAGTAGTGCGCTCACAGTTCAGAACCATGCCCTTAGGGGCATTATGTCAATAGGAGCATATGGCGCGGCGGGGGTCAACGTCAGCAGGGCGTGAGGATTGCGAAAATGCAGAATGCCCGCGGTATTTGAACCAACTGAACTACAATCGCTCTCCGAACCGGTAGATAGGATCCTTCTGATTATCCGGCGCGAGCGCGCCTTCTACGTATCTTCGCCGCAACCGGCTGCTGGATCGGCGCCTACTTCTCTGTTCGCTGGCTGGATCGATCGGATTCGAGGACGACGCCCGGCGGCCCGGCCGCGGTAGGAAATCCCCCGGCGTAAGAGGCGCGCACCAATCGAGCGTCACGCGCTCTTCGGAATTTGCGTGTCGGGCAGCGAGGACCTAATGGCTCGGCTTCGTCGTGCTCCCGTCTTCCGGGAACTCCCACATGCGAGCCTCGCCCGGCGGGTTTCCGTAGGTCGATCTGGCGTACGGACCATCGTTGTCTTCGCGCAACGAGCTCCATTGCTCCGCCCAATCGGCCTCGTCGGGATTCTGGACGATCGCATTGCCGTATCCGTACCCGTAGTTGGGGTAGTAGGAGAAGTTCGTGCGAGAGAATCGGCGGTTGCTCGATCTTAAGAACGACTGGCTCATGTTGGCGCGACCGCCAACGCTGCTTGCCGAACGACCGGAGCTTGCGCGCGCAGCGCCTCTTCCGCTTCCAGCGCAGGCGGTGCCCGCGATTGCGAGCGTCACAGTAGCAAACATTGCCCAGGCGACTACTTTGTTGGCTTTCATTGTGATTTCACCCGTTACGACAAGTCATATCATACGACGACGCTAAACGACAGGGAAGATCAGCCAACGGCGACGCTTCGTACGCCCCGGCGGCCACGCCACCCCCGGCAATCCCCGGGCGTGATTAGTTATTGAGAAACTGGAACGCCGCACTCCACGCGGCCGGTGAGTTAAGGATCCCGAGATGCGACGTGCCCAGGATGACGTCGAACTGCCCTTGTCCGACAAAGTCCGTGTGAGGAGCGCCAGCCAAAAGCGCGCTATCTGAGAAATCGTGCGGCGCTCCAGTGCTGTCCTCGGCCGGCACCGCGGGAAAGAACCCGTCCTGTGCCGATAGAAAGACGAAATCACCGCTCTCCGGCGACGCCCGGAAAATGTTGCGGAGCACGAGATACCTGGTCGGGCCCGGAGATTCACCGGCCGCATTGAGCGTAGCGAGAAGTTGCGTATCTTCCTTCCCGTACTCGTCGCAGACCGCACTGGTCGGAATAAAGCCGCCATCGGCCGGGAGCTGAAAAAAGTTGAGCGGATCCGGCGAGCAGTCGATGATGCCGTGATTAGGCCCTTCGATCGCAACCAGTGATCGCACCACGTTGTAGGCGTTGTCCTGGAACATCCACTCGCGCGCGACCGTCACGCCGAGGCTGTGCGCCACGATATCGACTTGCCGCGATCCGGTGGACCTCATCACCGCGTGCACGAATGCGCGCAACAATGGAACTGCGGCAGCCGTGCTGTGAGCGATTCCCGATTTGTTGGTCGGACTGGTTATGAGGTCGCATTGATCTCCCTGGTATCCCAGGCCCCACAACTGGCTCGGAGCGTATCCGTTGTTGAGAAAAAATTGGGCAAGATTGTGGATATACCCGAACGGATTGCAGGCGGTCGCGAAAGGCGTGTCGTTATTCCCATGCAAAAAGATGACGGGGACACGATCGTAGCGATGCGGCTCGCCGCTCGATCCAAATCCGAGCACCGGAACGCCAAGATACGGATTGATGATCACCGGGAAGTCCGGGGGCAAGGTCGTACCGAGCACCGGAGAAGGCTGCGGATGCGGCTGGTGAGGATGCGATCCGGGATCCGCGAACCCCGATGCATTCCACGTCAGCAGGAGCACGACGGCGACCGATAAAAGTGCAATCCGCTTCATCGAGATTCCCTCCGATTGGATTGACTGGGGTGCGGAGCGACGTTTATCCCCGATTTCCAATGATTGCAACTTCCAGACAAATGCCGGACGGCCTCGCTCAGCGCGGTCTCGTTCCCGCGTGTACGAATTCCAAGTGGCAGAGAACAATTTGAACTGATTAGAAAAATTATGGAGCGGGTGATCGGTTTCGAACCGACGACCTCGTGCTTGGCAAGCACGCGCTCTACCAACTGAGCTACACCCGCTCTCCGAAACGGTAGATCGAATCCTTCTGATTATCCGGCGCGGCGTCCGCTGTCAAATCACCGCGCGCTTGCCGCTCGACGCGATCGGCTTCGGCGTCAGCGCTCTGACCACGCGCACGTAGTAATCGACGCCCGACCACACGCTCACGCCCATCGCGAGCCACAGGATAAACATCCCGGCCGCGAAAAAATCGATGTGCAGGTACGTGTAATGAATCAGCAGGCCGTGAATCGC
>PMOH01000432.1 GCA_003161515.1 Deltaproteobacteria bacterium | reverse complement strand
CGGCATGAACTTGAAACGTGCCTCGAGAACGCGCCCGAACAACTCCTCGTTTCGCGGCGTCTCGCGAAGAATGGTCTTGCCGCATTCAAAATCGCGACGCGCAGAGGCCTCGAAGGGATGGTGGCCAAAGACTCTGATGCAGTTTACGAAGAACGTCGCTCAAGGAAATGGCTCAAAGTCAAAGCCCATCAGGAAGAGGAGTTCGTGATCGGAGGTTTCACGGCGCCCGAAGGGAGCCGAAAGCATTTCGGCGCGCTGCTGCTTGGCGCGTACAGCGGTCGCGATCTACATTTCGTCGGCAAAGTCGGCACCGGTTTCACTCAGCAGAGTCTTGGCGAGTTGTCCAAAAGATTCCGACCGCTTGTCGTCAAAAGCTCTCCGTTTGTCGATCCGCCGCGCGAGAAAAATGTGACTTGGCTGCCGCCGCGGATGGTGGCGCAAATTGCATTTCAGGAATGGACCGCCGATCGAAAACTGCGCCAGCCCGCCTTCCTCGGTCTGCGTGACGACAAACAGCCGACAGATTGCCTGCTGCCAAAGCCCTAATCTGATCGACGAACGGATTCAGAGCTGGTCTCATCGCAGAGTCCATCCGAAATCGCGGCATCCCAAGCCTCGTCGAATTCCGAGTTAGCCTCGCGGTAGGAAGCTTCCAACTCCCGACGTCCGAGCAGCTTGATCGCTTCCTTTAATACTTGTGAGCGGCTCTTCAAGCCATCCATGGTAGCAGATCATCTCTCCAAAAAGCTCTTGTCATATTTTTTTGCTTTTCTCGCATATCAGTTCGTAACCCCAGACACGGGAAGGTAACCTCAGTCTGCATCCGTCGCCTGCTGAGACAGCCCTGGGTCGGAGTCAGTGGCTATTGCGGCGCGAGTGATTCCGCGCAGCATGCCCGCGAATACCAGCTGATGCAGCGGAAAGATTCCGTACCAATATGCGATTCCTGGCAGGCCGACCGGATCGAATATCGCCGTCTGTCGGATCGTCGAACCGATCCCCTCCGCGGCGACCTCGAAGTCGAGCCACGCGCGGCCCGGGAGTCGCATCTCGGCTGCCAGTCGGAGCTGACGGGGAGGATCGAACGTCTCGACCCGCCAGCAATCCACCGCGTCGCCGACCTCCAGCGACTCAGCGTCGCGTCGGCCGCGACGCATCCCGACTCCGCCGGCGAGCAAGTCGAGAAATCCGCGCAACTGCCACAGCCACTCGCCGTAGTACCATCCGGTCGTGCCGCCGATGCGCCGTATGGGTGCGAATGCGCGCTCCGGCGGTACCTTGACGTGCACCACTCGTGAATCGACAAGGCGGTTGCCGAATCTCACACCGCCCCATTCGCGCGGCTCGCCTGCCGCGGACATCGCGTCAGACCATCGGGTGCCGCGATAATCGAAATCTTCATTGCGCAGCGCGAGCGCGATCGCCTCGCGCATTCCCAGCGGCCGAATTGAAAATACCTTGAGCGCGGCGTCATCGCGGACGACGGTACGATGGATCATGCTGTCGATCAGCTTGCGGCCGACCCGCGCATAAAGCGGCGTCACCAGGCCCAACCACAAGCTCGAAAGCCGCGGCGTGAGAACGGGAACCGGGATCATCACGCGTCGCAGACCGCGCTGGCGCGAGTACTCGCGCAGGATATCGCCGTAAGAGACGACGTCGGCGCCACCGACTTCGTAGATCGGATTGCCCGCGGCATCGAGCTTCAGTGCCGCGAGCAGATACTCGATCATATCGCTGATGGCGATCGGTTGCGCCTTCACCGCGACCCACTTCGGCGTGATCATCACGGGCAAGCGCTCCGCCAAGGCTCGCACCATCTCGAACGAGAGACTGCCCGATCCGATGATGATAGACGCACGGAACTCGATGACCTGGACGCCTGATTCGCGAAGCACTTCGCCGACCTCGTGTCGGCTTCGTAGATGCGTCGAGAGTTCGCCGCCCTCACCGAGACCGCCGAGGTAGATGACGCGTCGCACGCCCGCCGCACGAGCCGCGACGGCGAAGTTGCGCGCACCCTCGCGGTCTTTCTCCTCGAACGAGCCCGCCGACCCCATCGAATGAACCAGGTAGTATGCGGTCGAAACATTCTGGAGAGCCGTCGTGAGACTTGCGGGATCGAAGACGTCGCCGCGAGCGACCTCAGTTTCGGTAGCCACTCGTGAGCGCAGATAATCGGGCCGGCGCGCGAGGCATCGCAGCCGAACTCCTGACTTTTCCAGCGCCTTCAGCAGCCGTCCGCCGACGTAGCCCGATGCGCCCGTCAGCAGCACGACCGGCCGATCAGAAACCGTCACTTTTTCAGCTTTCGTACTCGTTTCACCGCCGGCGCGACCCCGGTCGTGGTCATCGTGGGTCCGAGCTATATTAAATCGCACCGGCTCCGGGAATCTACGAACGAACCGTGTTCAATATCGTCAGCGCCTGAAGGGAGGTAGCTCAAACTATGGCATTCCCATACAAAACGATTCTCTGTCCGGTCGATTTCGATGAGAACTCCCAGGCGGCTCTCGATAAGGCGGTCGAGATTGCCCGGCACCTTGGAAGCAGCATCATATTGGTGCACGTGCTGCCATTGGTTGTTATGTCCGGCGAGGTCCCGCCGCCTCTAGGGCTCTATGAGGATCAGAAAAAAGACGCCCAAGCAAAGCTGGCTGACATTGTGAAGCAGAAACTCGGCGGGTTGAAGCACGAAGTGCATGTTTATACTGGCGACGTGATTGCCACGATCCTGGCGGCGCAGGCCAGGCATAAGCCCGATATCCTCGTGATGGCGACACATGGTCGGAGAGGCCTCATGCGCATGTTCCTCGGCAGCGTTTCTGAAGCAGTGGTGCGCAAGGCTACGTGCCCGGTGCTGACTTTTCGAGAGGAAATTCCGGCGGCGGATGCAAGCGGCAAGAAGTGAAGCTCTCACCGAAATCTCTTTTTTACCGAAGCTAGTTAGTTCTGTATTCCGTGCTACGCCGCTGATTGTCCTTCCCGCGCGGCGATCAACACGGCGACTGCCAGGATGACGAGCACGGCCGCATTGAAAGGCGCTCCCGGGACAGCTACCGGCAGCGTCCGGTAAAAATAAAGATTGACGACGCCGAGAAGAGTTTCTGCCGTCTGGAGAACAAGCGCGATCAGAATGACGTCGCGCCGGAACACGATCACGTAAAGCTGAAATCCGGCCGCGACGATCTGATGAAATCCCATTATCGCGAACAGACTCAGTATGGTCTGTCGCGCATTCGACAGGTCCAGACCTGCGATCGAATGAGCGCCGCCATCGGGCGCGAAGGCGTGGATTAAGCCACGTCCGAAATTCGTCAGCACCATCAGCGCCAGCACGACGCGCGGAATATATCGCTTGGCTGCTGTCATTGTTGCCATATGGTCATCTCGAGGGCGGTCTTCATAGGACTCTTCCCGGACCCATCGGGGATTGCATTCTGTTCAACCTACGGAAATTATGGCAACTATAGTGTCAATTGATTTAGCGGGCAAACGCTCGCATGAACTTTGGAGGCATCGAGGGAACTGACAAAAGGAACCATGCACATCGAGATATCGAGACGAGAACAGACCGACGGCCGGCGGCAGCGGAGTGAAGCGAGCCGCGAGCGTATAGTTCGCGCGATGCTGGACCTGGTCGGCGCGGGCGCGGTTACGCCGAGTGCGGATGCGGTCGCCGCCCGCGCCGGCGTCGGGTTGCGCACGGTGTTCCGCCATTTCGACAACATGGAAAGCTTGTACCAGCAGATCAACGATCTAATGAGTGCCGAGATTCGTCCGATGGTCGAACGTCCCTTCTCCGCTAGTGGGTGGAAGGCGCAACTGGCTGAAATGATCGACCGCCGCATCCGAATCTTCGAACGCATCATGCCGTTTAAGATCGCAGCCGATGTTCACCGGCATCATTCGCCGTTTCTTGCCGGCCAATGGGACACGATGACGCGCGAGCAGCGCGCAAGCCTCGGCCGGCTGGTGCCGACCGCGAAGCGCGATGATGTCTGGTTTTTCGAAAGCCTTGATCTCGTTTTGAGTTTCGAAAGCTGGCGGCGGCTGCGCAAGGATCAGCAGCTTTCAGTGCCCCGGGCGCGCTGGGTCCTCGAACGATTGGTCGGCGCGCTCCTCAAAGCCGAATAATCAAAGTTAATTCCAAGGCGCAAGCAGTGAGAGCAAACCCGCGAGCAATGCTTTTGAGATTCTCGTCGCTTGCGTTCCTTCTCGTTTCCGCACTGGTGTTCGTATTCCCCTCGCAAGCCTTTGCGCAGCTCTCGATTCCCGGCAAGGTGCTCACCTACCGAACGATCGACGTCGATTCAGGAGAAGAGCTGCAACATTCGCGGAGCTGGCAGGTATCGGATGCACAAGGCGCGCGCGAGTTGACGGCGACCACCTACACCGCCGGAACCGAAGTGCTCGGCGAGTGCGCTTTCGCGAATGGATTCGCGCAGCCTGCCACGATGTTTCGATCGATCATGCGCAGCAAGACCGGTGAGCTCGAGCGCTCGGACTTTGACACCTTCGACCCCAGCTACTATCCGTTTCTCGCCAAGCCGATTGCCCACGACGCGCAACCCGGCGCCTGCGTGTCAAAGAGGGCGCTCGATTTGCCGACGCTGGTGCGCGGCGGTGAGATCGAAAAGTGGATTTGGTCCGATGGTGGATCGGTCGGTGCGATTTTTCGGCCCGAAGAGAACGAGAAGCTGACCGTCCCAGCCGGCAGCTTCGATGCTTTACGGGTTCGGATCGATCTCGACTTGAGCAAGGTGTTTCCGCACGTGCCAGATCTGTTCCTCAAACTGGTCAAGCCGCATTTCACGATTTGGATTACGCGCGCCGAGCCTTATTACCTGCTCAAGATGGCGGGATTTGGTACGGCAAACAGCAAGCTGCACAAGAACACTGTTATCGAGCTGGTCTCGATTGGCGAGCTGACCGCGAATGATTCGAAAATACCTGCTGACTTCGCACAGGCCGATTCTGCGGGCGAACAGCAGAGTCTCAATGCGATCAACTCGGGCAGCTTCACGCAAGGAGATCGCACCGGTCACGTGACGTTCGCCAGCGCGTCGACACGCGCGGGCGAGGTGCTGTTGGCTCGTGTCGCATTCAGCAACGGGCTGGCGACTGAGAGCCGCACCCTAATCAATCGCGGCGTATCGCCGGCCACCGCATATCTCGATGATCGCAGTTTCGCTTCGAGCGGCGCGATCGTTCGCAAGCATCTCATTTTCTTTCGCAAGGCCGCCTTCCCGGATGATCCGAAGAAGGATCTTCCTGCGGATCTGTATGGGGCGGATATGACGCTCGGAGCGCTGCTTCCACGTCTACTGCCCGACGGAAGTGACGAGGAGAGTTTTCATGTGATGGACTTTTCAGGTGAGGTAAACGAGCTGACCATCCACCGCGAAGAAATGACTACGGTTGCTCTGGGAGCCGACGACACGCGCGCGATTCATGCGAAGCTCGATCCCATCGTCGATATTCCGATACTGCTGCGACCGCTGGCGTATTTCTTCACGCCGTCATTCGATGCCTACTTCGATGCCGATTCGAGCCATCGCCTGCTTAAGTTCGAGGGGCCACTCGGCCCGCCTGGCGTACCGAATGCGACCATGCTCGCCGATGAGAAATTATCAGGCGCCAGGAATCAGTAGCCTTCACAGTGAACCGCGAGACAATCCAGGTGAGTGACGCGGGGGCTGGAACCCATGCCGCGTTGCCGACGCGCAGGGTACCGATCGATCTCATGCGCGCGATGAGCATGCTCTACATCGTCGGATTTTGGCATTTGCTCGATTATACGAAAGTTGCGGGATGGCATTATAACCCGGTCACCTATCGCCTCACGGTTGGCGCGCTTTCCCTTTTCGTCCTGATCTCTGGCTTCCTGACCGGGCGCAAGGACGGTGGTCTGGCCCGAGGCGAAATCTGGAGTTTCTATAAGACGCGGTTCTGGCGCATCTACCTCCCTTTCGTGATCGCCTCTGGCCTGTTTCTGGCGGCAGGCGTGAGCGATACCCTTTCGCTCGTCAAGGGCGTCACACTCGTCGGCATGCTGCTCGCGCCGCCACCGCTCACACTGTGGTTCGTAAACATGATCGTTCTTTTCTATTTGATCGCTCCGATGCTCATCGGTTTGCGCGGGAACGAAGTGGCTTACATCGCCTCATGCACCGCGATCGTCGGAGCGATGATTCTGTATCAAGTGGAGACGGGACGGATCGATATACGCCTCATCCTCTATTTCCCTTGCTTCGCTGCCGGCATATTTCTGGCCGGCGGGTCGCTGCCGTCATCGACGCTAAGCCTGATCGGCCTCGCACTTCTCGCCGCTCTGTCTCTCGTGCCTACGCTGGCACGTCCCTCCGCGAGCTTGGAGATCGATCCATGGGTACTGCCTTGGGCACTTTTCGGCTCCATCGCAGTCTTTGTTGTCGTCATGCGCGCTGGTCGGAATCTAAAAGCGCCGGCGATTCTCACGCAGTTTAGCGAGGCGAGCTTCTTCATGTACCTTCTGCATCGTCCCCTCTATCTATGGATGCAGATCGGCTGGTCTCCGAGTACCGAGAGAGAGCACGTTCTCTATCTCTTGTTCGTGTGTCTGCCGACAATCGCGATCGTCGCATGGCTTTGCCAAAGAGCGTACACCGGATTCTTGCAACGGCGTGAGGCTCGCTAGAGCCTGCCAGAGAGGCGATTTAGCGTAAAAAATGTAAAGGAATTATTGCGGGGGAAGGATTTGAACCTTCGACCTCCGGGTTATGAGCCCGGCGAGCTACCAGACTGCTCCACCCCGCTTCGGCAGTGTATCTGCCGGTCGGTCAACCGGTCAACATCGAATGCGTAAAATGCGCGCGGGCGTGTGGAAGCGACGATCTCATTTTAAAATCGAGATCGCGTCGCGAATCTAAAAACTAGCCGGCGAGAATCCGGATGTTGCACTTGCGATGGATTTTGCCGAACTCGATGATCTCTTTTTCGAGCGGAGTCGCGTCCGGCTTTGCGTCGGTGAGCATCAATTGCTTCGCGACGGGGTTGTCGATTCCGTCGGCTTCGACATCAAGGTTGTGGTCGTCACAGATAATAAATGCCATTTGGTTGAAAGCACCTCGAACGAATCAAGCTATAAGATTTTTTCGATGAATTGAACCGCGCGGCGCAGACTCGCGCGGCGCAATTTGTGGTAGTCGTAGTCAAGCAAACGCAAACGCGGGAGTCGATGCAATGAGTCTGAAGGGAAAAGCCGCGGCGATTGGAATTGGAGAACTCAAACCGGTCAAGGAACCCGGCGACCTGACCGCGCTCGGCCTGATGGCGCGGGTCGCGGCCGAAGCGATCGCGGACGCTGGGCTCGAGAAAAAAGATATCGACGGTTTCCTGGTCGGCGTTCCGTTCTCCGATCCGGGGATGATTTATCCGGCCAGCGCGGCCGAGGTGCTGGGGCTCAACCTGCGGATGTTGAACCAGGTCGATATCGGCGGCGCGAGTCCGGCCGGGATGATCTGGCGCGCGGCGGCTGCGATCGACGCGGGAATGTGCGACGCGGTGCTGTGTGTCGTCGCCGATTTGAACAAGGCGGGCGACCAGCGGCCGCCGGTGGTATCGGTGCAGCGCGAGTTCGAGGCGCCGTACGGAAATATCGGCGCGAATTGCGGCTACGCGATGATCGCGCATCGCCATATGCATGAGTACGGCACCACGGCGCGGCAGATGGCGAAGGTCGCGGTCGATCAGCGGACCAACGCGCTGAAGAATCCGCTGGCGACGTTCAATGACAAGGCGCTGACGATCGACGACGTTCTTAACTCGCGCATGATCGTCGATCCGCTTCATCTATATGAAATCGTGAGCCCGGTCAGCGGCGGTGCTGCGATAGTCGTCGCGTCGCCAGAGGTGGCGAAGCGCGCGAAGCATCCGCCGATTTGGCTGCTGGGCGCGGGCGAGGCCGCCAACCATTCGACGATTACTTACGCGCCGTCGATCACGACGTCGCCGATCAAGCCTGCCGCCGAGAATGCGTTCAAGATGGCGGGGCTGCAGCCGAAGGACATGGACATCGTGTGTCCGTACGACTGCTACACGATCACGGTGATCGTCACGCTCGAAGACGCGGGCTTTTGCAAGAAAGGGCAGGGCGGTCCGTTCGTCGCGGAGCATGACCTGACCTACGCGGGCGATTTCCCGTGCAACACGCATGGCGGGCAGTTGTCGTTCGGACAACCGGGGTTGGCGGGCGGCATGAGTCACGTGACGGAAGCGATACGACAGTTGATGGGACGCGGCGGTGAGCGGCAGGTCAAAAATGCGGCGCTCGGCTACGTCAACGGCAACGGCGGAATCATGAGCGAGCAGGCAAGTCTCGTGCTGGAGCGACGATCATGAGCGAATACTACAAACCGCTTCCGAAGCCTTCGCCAACCAGCCGTCCGTTCTGGGAGGCAGCGCGCCGACACGAGTTGACGATTCAGCGATGCGGCGCGTGTCGCGAGTACGTCTACTATCCACGCGATCGATGTCCGAAATGTTTCGCGGACAAGCTCGCATGGGAGCGCGTGAGCGGACGCGGCAAGGTGTACAGCTACACGGTCGTGCGGCGCGCATCGAGTCGCGCATTCGCCGACGCGCCATACGTGCTGGCCATCGTCGAGCTGGCTGAAGGCCCGCGCATGACGACGAACATCGTGGCGCCGCCGGAACAGGTGCGCGTCGAGATGCCGGTGCAAGTCTTCTTCGACGACGTGACGCCGGATCATACGCTGGTGAAGTTCAAGCCCGCGTGATCTGTCGCGCGTAGCGCGCGAGCTTTTTGTCAAACGTCACGAGCGGGCATCCGAGCCCTCGCGCGGCATGTAGATAGGCAGCATCATAAATCGTGAGACCGGTTTCGAACGCCAACTCGAGCAATTCAAGTGGCGCCGTTGAAATCAGGTCAACTCGAATTGAAAGCGCTCTTCGCAGGCGCATAGCGATATCGAAGCGCCGCGATGGCTCGTCTTTCGTTTTCTTTAAGGCCACACTAGCCAACTCGTATGGAAATATGTCCGGCGCGAAGAGACTGGCATCTTGGAGCAGGCCCTCGGCTTCATCTGCGCGTGATTCTTCGAACGCCAGCGCGGCAATCACCGAGGCGTCGACGACCTTATCGGGCATCGCGAAGTCTGCGAATAATCTTGGCGCTGTCACCAGGAATCGGAGGCCCGAACCGGCGTACTGCTTCCCGAAGCTCTTCGATGGTCAGACGGCTGGGCGAAGTCGCATCCTCCAGGACAGCCATCAACTCGCCCTGCAGAGACCGCTTATGAATGGCGGCCCTGCGCTTAAGTCGTTTGACCACTTTCTCAGGCACTTTCTTAATCGAAAGAGTTAAGCTCATTTCTGGCTCTCCAGTGGTTCCATTTTGGAACCATTATAACTTCATCTCAAGATCACGCCAGTAGGACGGCGACGATTCCGGTCAGGAAGATTCCGTCGAAGGTGCCGGCGCCGCCGATTGATGCGACTGGCGCGCCCAGGTCGCGCAGTTTTCGGAGGTTTAGCAGGTCGGCGCCGATGAGCGTGCCGATTACGCCGCTGATGAATGCGACGGCGTCGCGATGGTGCTCCGAGGAGCCGAGGAAGTAGCCGCATGCGGCGGCGACGATTGGTGGAATCAGCATCGGGGTCGCGATTCCCATGCCGGGCACCGGTATCGCGAATCGATGGACGATGGCGGTGACAATCGCGACGCCAATCAACGACGGCACGACTATCGACGGCATCTGCATCAGCAGATACACCGAGATAAATAACGGAACGATTGCGCCACCGACATTCACCGCGACGATGGTCGAGTCGGTGACGTAGCGAGTCGGCACCCGGTAGCGAATACCGAAGCTGCGAACCACTTCGGCCTGATGCGGCTGGCCGCTGGCGACGCGAGTGATGGGAATATTGATGTAGCTGCCGATCAGACTCACGAGCAATGCGGTGAACGCTATCTCGGGGGGCAGGCCGAGCGCGACGAACGCATAGTTGATGACGTGAATTTCGAGCAGGATGAAAAAGAACGCGAGGACGAAGAAGAAGACGATCGCGTAGAAGGCGAGGAAGGGTGCGAAGAACACCGGGCCATCTTAGCTGTGGCGTAAGCCTGGGAAAAACCGGCGGCGCGAGCCGAGTGCGTCGGCATAGCGCCCGCCCATCGCGCGTTCTTCGGCGGGAATTCGCACGGCGAGAATAAGCGCGTTGCCTAAAGAGAACGCGATCGCAGTAAAGATTGCGCCACCGATCATCGGCACCGCCGCGATTTCGATCACGACTGCGAGATAGTTCGGATGGCGCATGAAGCGATAGGGGCCGCTGGTTACCGGAGCGCGGTCAGGGCTCACGATGATTCGCGTGTTCCATCGATCGCCGAGCGTCGTGACCGCCCAGTAGCGCAGCCCCTGCGCGACGATTTCTGCGGCGAGCGCGAGCCACGGGACGACGCGCGGAAGTGAATGCGGGAAGAACGTCGCCTCGACCGCACATGACGCGATGAACAGCGTGTGAAGCGCGACCATCACGCGGTAATGCACCTGGCCGACTTCGACTGCGCCGTGATCGAACGCGCGGCGCGCGTTGCGGCGCGCGAGATCCAGCTCGAAGATCCGCTCGACCACCAGAAGCGCGAGGATGATCAGGTAGGTGCGGAGCGAGATCACCACTTCAGCGCGGTCACCATTTCAGAAGTACCAGCTCGACCGAGAACCCGGGGCCCATCCCGATGATCAGGCCGTAGTCGCCGGGAGCGGCTTCGTTGTCTTCGAGCAACTCGTCCAGGATGAACATGATCGATGCTGACGAGAGATTTCCGACCGATTGCAGCGAGCGCCACGAACGCGCGAGCGCGCCTTCCGGCAGCGTGAGCGCGCCTTCGAGGGTCTCGAGCACTTTCGGGCCGCCGGCGTGCGCGATCCAATGCTTGATATGCGAGCGGTCGATTTGTTGAGTGGCCAGAAATGAATCAACTTCGTCGAGGATGTTTTCGCGGACGAGGTCGGTAAGTTTCGACGACAGCACGATTTTGAATCCGCTATCGACAATTTCCCAGCCGAGAATTTCTTCGGTGTTTGGAAACACCAGCGAGCGCGTCGCTTGTACCTGCGGACCGGATTCCGCGTTGGCATTGCCGCCAATCAGCATCGCGGCCGCGCCGTCACCGAAGAGGCCCGACGCGATGATATTGGCGATCGACAGATCCTCGCGCTGCAGCGTGAGCGAGCACAACTCGACCGATAGCAACATCGCGACTTCATGGGGATACGCGCGAATGTAGTCGGCAGCGCGAGCGGTCCCGGCCGCTCCCGCGACGCATCCCAGCCCGAAGATGGGGGTGCGCTTGATTTCCTTGCGCATCCCGAGCGCGCTGATCACGCGAGTGTCGATGCTCGGAACGGCGATGCCGGTGACGGTGACGAAGAAGAGATGATCGACTTCGCGCGCCTTCACGCCGGCGCGTTTGAGCGCGATTTCAGCAGCCGCGGTGCCGACTTCGGGCGCGACCCGCATCCACGCATCGTTGGTCTTGGC
Source organism: Deltaproteobacteria bacterium (assembly GCA_003161515.1). Lineage (GTDB taxonomy): Bacteria > Desulfobacterota > Binatia > Binatales > Binataceae > Binatus. The sequence goes on along the minus strand of PMOH01000432.1, from coordinate 427 downwards.
GAAGGTGTCGAGCGGGATGTATTGCTCGATCGGCAGCGCGAGGTGACGCCCGGTGATTCCGAGCGCGCCCTGGATTTTGTCGAAGCGGCGCAAGTCCGACCAGCGCTTCTGCCAGATCTCGCGCAGGCGCGAGGTCAGTTGCTCTTGATCGACGTAGTTGGCGGGTAACGCAGTGCCGGTTCCGATCACACGGGGTGAATCGTTGCTAATCACTTATATCGCGTGGCGCCCGAGCCGCGGGACTCGTGACGAATCGCTATCTCTCCTTTGCGTGCCCTGCGGACCGTAACGCGCGGTCCATTGTTCCCTTCGGGCATCTTTGAGGCTACCATTCGCGCGATCAATATTATATCGCTCTTGTGCCCCGCGCTGCATCAATTAAGATCGCCCATCAACAGTGAAAAAGTGAAAAAGTGAAAAAATGAAA
>PMOH01000135.1 GCA_003161515.1 Deltaproteobacteria bacterium | reverse complement strand
TCCGCATCTGAATCCAACCAGATCACGCGCGCACTATGGTCCGGCAGTTTTTGAATCTGCCGCTTCTCTGTCAGGAGCACCGAAGCGTTCGCGTCGTGCAGCATGAATTCAATGCGCTGCTTCGGATAGGCAGGATCCAACGGCAAATACACCCCTCCTGCCTTGAGGACCGCAAGCAAGCTTACAACCGCTTCGGGCGAACGCTCGAGGCAGACGCCGACAGCAACTTCCGGCCCCACGTTCAATTTGCGCAGGCTATGAGCAAGGCAGTTGGCGCGAGCGTTCAGCTCGCGATAGGTCAGATGTTGGTCCTCAAGAACGAGTGCTATCGCATCGGGGGTTCGCTCCACCTGGGCTTCAAAAAGCTCAGTGATACCTGGCCCTGGAACGTAGTCATGAAGGATGTCACTCCGCCCAACCAAGACTTGCCAGCGTTCGGCATCGGTTAATAGGGATAGGTCGGAAAGGTGTTGGTCGGGATCCTTGACGATCGACTCGAGCAAGGTCTGGAAATGGCTTAACATGCGCGTAATTGTGTCGGCGTCAAACAGGTCGGTGTTGTATGCTACGGTCGCAAGCAGACCTTGCTCGGAATCGACAATGTGAAGCGTCAAGTCGAAGTGAGTTGTCCCACCGTCCGCAATCACTGGATTCAAGCTCAGCCCGGGCAGCTCGACCGCCTGCATCGGCGCATTCTGAAGCACGAACATCACCTGGAATAGAGGATTGCGGGAGAGATCGCGCTCGATGTGCAGTTCTTCTACCAGCCTCTCGAACGGAAGATCCTGATGAGCGTAAGCGTCCACGCATACCTTGCGCACACGTCGCACGAGTTCTCGAAAGCTGGGATTGCCGGATAGGTCAGTGCGCAACACCAGCGCGTTTACGAAAAATCCGATAAGTCCTTCAATCTCGAGTCGGTTGCGGTTGGCGACTGGCGTGCCTACGAGCAGATCATCCTGCCTGGTATGGCAGCGCAGCAGGACTTTGAACGCCGCCAACAACGTCATGAAGAGCGTCGCCGCTTCATCCCGGCTAAGTGCTTTCAGTGCGCTCCCGACAGCCTTGGGCAACAGCAACGATTGATGACCACCGCGAAAAGTCTGCACCGCCGGCCGCAGATGGTCATCCGGCAGTTCCAACAACGGCGGTGCGCCATCGAGCTGTTCTTTCCAATAGTCGAGTTGCCGCTGCAGCACCGCCCCTTGCAGCCACTCACGTTGCCAGTAGGCAAAGTCAGCGTACTGAATGGGCAGTTCAGGCAGCGGCGACGGGCTCTCAGAGCAGTACGCCTGGTACAGTGTCGCCATCTCGCGAATCAATATGCCGGCCGACCAGCCATCGGAAACGATGTGATGCATCGTGAGCAGCCCAATCTGTTCATCCCCGGCAAGCCGCAGCACGCCCGCCCGCAGCAACGGACCTTTCGCCAGGTCGAACGGTCGCCGAGCTTCTTCGACGACCAGCTTCTGAACTTCTTTCTCTCGCGCAATCTCGGATAGCTCTCGCAAATCGACGATCGGCAACTCAATAGTGAGTCTCGACGCGATTACCTGGATAGGTTGTCCATCGACCGTCGAAAATGTTGTTCGCAGAGCTTCGTGACGCCTCACGATTTCGTTAAGACTCTGTTCGAGTGCTGGCAGGTTGAGCGATCCCTTTAGCCGAACCGCTACCGGGAAATTGTAAACCGAGTTTCCCGGATCAAGTTGATCGATAAACCATAACCGCTGTTGCGCAAACGAGAGCGGTAGGTCTCCATCTCGAGGAATCGGTCGAATAGGTGCCAGCTGAAGACTCTTGTCGTCACGCCGCGATAGATCGAGGCTCTCGGCAAGGCCGGCCACCGTAGGAGTTTCGAACAGGCGGCGCAGCGGCATCTCCACCTGAAAGGTCTCACGAATTCGAGACACAACTTGAGTGGCAAGCAGCGAATGGCCGCCTAAGTCGAAGAAGTCATCGTAGATGCCGACGCGTCCCACGCCCAAAACCTGGGACCAGATATCAACCAGCAGCTCCTCGGTCGGTGTGCGGAACTCCACGAATCCTCTGCTCAACTCCGGCCTCGCATCTGTGGGCGCCGGCAGAGCGCGCCGATCCACCTTTCCATTGGGAGTTAGTGGAAACCTGTCGAGCATCAGGAAAACCGCCGGCACCATGTGCTCAGGCAGCTTGTCCTTCAGAAACGTGCGCAGTTCAATCGCGGTCGGAGCGCAATCCGGCTGAGCGACCACGTACGCGACCAGCCGCCTTTCTCCATGCGCGCCTTCGTGAACCGTGACAACTGCCTGAGCGACGGACGAATGTCGCGCCAGTGCTGCTTCGATCTCTCCGAGTTCAATCCTGAAGCCGCGGATTTTGACCTGATGGTCGCCACGACCCAGATACTGGATATTTCCATCGGGCAGATAGCGCGCAAGGTCGCCAGTCTTATANNGCCAGGCTCACCCCACCTATGTATAGCTCTCCCGAAACTCCGATTGGCACGGGGCGCAGCGCATCGTTCAGAATATACATGCACGCGTTCGGAATAGGCCGTCCTATAGGCACTATCGAAGCATCGGCGCTCCCGTTACATAGCCAGTATGCCGAGTCGATAATCGTCTCAGTAGGTCCATAGACATTGTATAAGCTGGCCTTGGAGCGGCGGCCAAACTCCGCGACAACGTCCGGCGTCAAAGCTTCGCCGCCGCTCATGACCGCGCGCAGCGTGACGGCATCCGCGAAAGCCGGCTCCGCTACCAACAGGCGCAGAAAAGAGGGAACACAGTGAAGAATCGAGACACTGTGGTCGCGCATTTTCTCTGCTATGTAGCGCGTGTCGCGGTGCGCATCGGGCTCCACGATTATCAGACGCGCTCCTGCTAACAGTGTTGGAAAGAGCTCGCGCCCAGCGGCGTCGAAAGTGATAGGAGTCTTGAGTAGAGTGCTGTCGTCCGCGGTGATCGCGAGTGTTTGCGATAGCCACTTGATCGTGTTGCTCAGCCCGCGATGCTCGACCATCACGCCCTTGGGTTGCCCGGTCGAGCCAGAGGTGTAAATGACATAAGCCAGATTGCCGGGCATGGTGACGCTCGGCGGATTCTCATAACTCTCGCGGGCGATCGATTCCCAATCGGCGTCGAGACAGACCACTTGCACACCTTGATCCGGCATGCGCACGCGCAGAGGCGCCATCGTCAACAATACTTGCGCCCGAGCATTTTCGAGAACGAATGTGAGCCGCTCCTTGGGGTAAGCAGGGTCGATCGGCAAGTAAGCGCCGCCCGCCTTGAGAACGCCGAGGATCGCGACGACCATCTCAAGACACCGCTCCATGCAAATCGCCACCGGCACTTCCGGCCCCACTCCTCGCGCGCGCAGGTAGTGTGCGACTTGATTTGCGCTGGCGTTGAGCTGCGCATAGGTCAGATCCTGATTCTCGCAAGTGAGCGCAATGCGGTCTGGCGTACGTTTTACCTGGTCTTCGAACAGCCGCTGGACGCAGACGTCGTCAGGATAAGGAGCGGCAGTCTGGTTGAACTCCACTAACACCCGCGCTCGCTCGCCTTCGTCGAGGATCTCCAACTCTTCGCGTGCCGCCGATTGGTGCTTCGGGTCCGCGGCGTCCAGCACTTCAGCCAGGGCGCTTAGCCGCGCGTCTGGATGTCTGACTACATGCTGAAGCAGAGTCTCAAAGTAATTTCCAAACCTGATGATAGTAGAGTGATCGAACAGTTCGGCGTTGTATCTCATGGAAATCGAGAGCGACTGCGTCGATTCGACTACCAGCAACACCAGGTCGAGCGAGGCGGACCGATGTTCCAGCGGGAAAGATTCGAGTACCAGTCCTCCTGAGTTCATGGTAGGCCCTGCTTCCCCATGTACGAATGTAGGTGCGCCCTGCTCCGCCAGCCCATGCGGCTTATCCAGTACGAACATGACCTGGCATATAGGCGGTCGGCTGAGATCGCGCGCAGGCTTTAGCCGTTCGACCAACAGCAGCGTCGGAAAGTCCTGATGCTCGAGCGCGTCGAGCACCGTTTGCCGCACGTGGCTTAGGAACTCCTGGAAAGTCGGATTTCCGGAGAGACTTACTCGCAAGAAAACCGGATTGGTAAATAGCCCGACGATCTCTTCGAACTCGGCGCGACTCCTGCCAACTACCGGCGAGCCCACGACCAGGTCGGTCTGCCCCGACAGGTAGTGAAGCATCGCCTGGAACGCCGCGAGCATGACTACATAGAGCGTCGCACCTTGAGCTTTTGCGAGCACTTTCAGCCGCCCGCTCAACTCGTCGCCAAGGACGAAATCATAAGAACCGCCGCGATGCGTTTGTATCGGCTGCCGCGGACGATCGGTCGGCAACTCCAGCACCGGCAACTTGTCGGCTAGCTGTTTGCGCCAGTAGCCCCATAGCCGCTCGCCTTCCGCGCC
>PMOH01000234.1 GCA_003161515.1 Deltaproteobacteria bacterium | reverse complement strand
AGTAATCCATCCTGCGGAGAACAGAGACGGATGTAAGTATACGATCATTGGTAACTTGCTATTCGCACTGGCCGATTTCGGCTGGTACAGACAAGCGTATCGATCGATCTTGTCCGCGTCTTGCCACGGACCGAGCAGCTGGCCGTTGCCGCAATTGGGTACGACATCGGAAAATACAGCCGCCGACGGGGCGCCGAACGGGCCGCATGCGGTCGGGGGATCGGCGCTGCTGCAAGAGAGCAGGAACGCGGTCATCGTCAGGAAGATAGTTCTCTTCACGGCTCGATTTTAGCGTATCAAGGAGCACATCCGGTTGTCAGTCTCGATTTTGGGGCGTAAAGGTCGCAAGGGCTCGGGCTGCTTCCTTGGGCCTTGGAGGTTTCATCCGATGAATCTTGGCACGGTTGGCGTCGATGCATTGATGGATTCGATGGCGGGCGGCGAGCTCGCGCAATTTGCCCGCAAGATTGAAAAGCTCGGCTACGGCGCTCTCTGGTTTCCGGAGGCTTTCGGGCGCGATCCGTTTGCGCTCGCTGCACATCTGCTGACGGTCACGGAAAAATTGATCGTCGGCACTGCGATCGCGAATGTCTGGAAACGCGAACCGGTCGCGATGCTTGGCGGCGCGCGGACGCTGGCTGAAATGTTTCCCGGACGCTTCGTCCTGGGAATCGGGGTCAGCCACGGGCCGATGATGACGCGGGTTGGAATCAACTATGCGAAGCCGCTGACTTTCATGCGTGACTATCTAGCGCGGATGAAGGAGGCGCCATATGGGGCAGCGCGGCCATCGTCCGAGGCGCCGATCCTGGTTGCCGCGCTGCTGCCGAAGATGCTTCAGCTCGCGGCGACCGAAACCGACGGAACGATCCCGACCTTTGTCACGCCGGAACGGACCGCGCAGATTCGCGCCGAGATTGGACCGGATAAATTGATATGCGTCCAACAGATCTCGATGCTTGAACGGGACGCGAGCAAGGCGCGCACCGCGATTCGTGGGCTGATCGCTTTCTATCTCGGACTCCCGAACTACCGGCAGAGCCTGAGGCTCATGGGCTTCAACGATTCGGACTTCGCCGACGGAGGTAGCGATCGAATTGTCGATGCGATGGTCGCGTGGGGTGACGAGCAGATGATCCGCGATCGGATCGCGGCGCAGTACAAAGCCGGCGCGACGCATGTGTGCATCACGGCGGTCAGATCGGAAGGAAGCGCCGGGGCATGGAGTCTTGCAACCGGCGGCAGCCGCGAGCGCGCGACGCCCGAAGAGCGGACGCTCGAGGCGCTCGCACCGCGATGAACTGGCTAATCCAATTAGTCATTGGAATTCCGATCTGACTAATGGAGTGAGTATGCAGATCGATCATGATGAAATCATGCGGCGAGTTGCTGCGATTTCGCCGACGCTTTCGGCGCATGCCCATGAATGCGACGTTGCCAGAAAGCTCACTGGCGAGAGCATAGCGGCTATGGTCGATGCCGGGATGTTTCGGATTCCGCAACCGCGCCGGGTTGGCGGCTACGAGCTGAGCCTGCGGACGCTGGCCGACGCGGTCACGTCGCTCTCAGAGGCGTGTCCGTCGGCTGGCTGGGTGCTGATGGTCATGGGTGCGCATCACTGGTGCCTGGGTTCGTTTCCGGAACGGGCGCAGGATGAAATTTTTGGCGATGGGCGCGACGGCCTGGTCGCGGGAACGTTGTCGTCGCAGGGCACCTCGAGTCCGGTGGATGGCGGCTTCCGGGTCGAGGGGCGATGGCAATTTTGCAGCGGCGTCGATCACGCGCACTGGGTAATCCTCGGATGCGCCGACGCGACGACGCATCGGCCGTCGGTTCACGTCGTTGTGCCGCGCGCGGATCTTGAGGTGGACGACACCTGGCACGTGATGGGCTTGCAGGGCACCGGCAGCAAGGACGTGGTCGCGCACAACGTGTTCGTGCCCGTGCACCGCGCGATTGATACGCGGATTTTGTTTCGCGGCGCGAGTCCTCTTGCACTTAATCATTCGACGAATCTGTATCGGCTGTCGGCCGAGGCGATGCTGTCGGTGTCGGTATCGACCGCGGTGCTTGGTTCCGCGAAGTTCGCGCTGCATCAGTTCATCGAGCGGACCAAAGAACGGCGCGTGGTTTTGACTGGCGCGCGAAAGGCGGAGCATGGCCCGACGCAGGTGCGATTGGCCGAAGCCGCCGCCGAAATTCATTCGGCGGATCTTTTGATTCACGACATCCTCGGCGAATTCGATCGGCTGATGACGACTGGCGAGACCTTCGACAGCGATCATCGGGTGCGCGCGAAGTGGCAGGCCGCGTACGCCGCCGAGCTATGCCGACGCGCCGTCGCGCGAATGTTCTCGGGTTCGGGGGCGCATGCCGTGTACACGCCGAGTGCGCTTCAGGCCGCATTTCGAAACGTCAATGTCGGCGCGCAGCACGCCAGTATCGACTTCGACAATTCGGCGGAGCAGTATGCACGCGCGCGGCTGGGCCTGAGCTCGTGATCTTACCTGGTGAGCCTGAAGCGGCGGGAATTTGAGACGCGGCTCTTCCTAATGCTTTGGATTCCCGGGGAGCGCCGTGACTCGTCGAGGGACTCGAACTGGTTGGTCGCGGCAGTCACGTCACTTATCTCGGCGACGATCAAACCCTCGAGCATCGCGTGCAACAGATCGCCGGGATTCTCCAATGGATCGAATTTGCCGTTCATCGCTTCCCTGTGAACGGATTACTTCAGGGCATTTCCAGTAAACAATTCGCGCATAGGGCCCATCGCGCATGCCCTCCGGCCGGCACCACGAGGATTGCGGCGATGGTTTTCTGCGCATCGCCGCATCGCCGGCAAATCAAGTCGTCGCCGTCGCATCGAGCCTCGAAGCCGACTTCCGCAATCGTGGCTGGATCGTCGATCAACTCGATTCGAACGAGGTTGAGTTCTGTTTCCAATTGCGTCCCCTCAATTCAAATGGGCACTCGCTTGGGCGTTCATCGAGTCGAAGAGCTTGGCGACCTGGACGACCATCTGGCGTCCCTGCCGGATCACGAACTTTTCGCGCTCGAGCCGCGCCAGATGCTCGGTCACTCGCGGCCGCGACGCGCCGACCAGATTGGCGATGTCCTTGTGGCTGAAGGATACGCGCAGCAGGGTGCCGCGCGATTCCTCGATTCCAAAGTCGGCGCATAACTCAAGCAGCGCGATTGCGATTCGCTCATGCAGGCCAAGGTTCAGGAAGCTCGAGCTGCGGAGCAGGAGGCGATACCACTGCTTCAAGTCGTTGCGATGAAACTGTCTGAAGGCAGACTCGGGGGCATTCGACGTGATGCCGTCGAAATCGGCCCAGCTCACGCTGCCGACGCGGCAATCGTTGTAAGCCTCGCATTGAAAACCGGACTGGCTAATTGGCAGGGCGGGGAATTCAGGAATCGGCCCCGGCGCGAGCATCGCCACTGTGACGCGCTCGTTGCGTGCGTTGCGGCAAGTGATGCGCGCAATGCCTGTTAACAAAATGTGAGCATCCTGGGCGAGCGAAACTTCGCGCAGAATTATCGAATGTCGCTTGTAGTTGGCCAGCACCAGCGCGCCAACCAGCAGCGTGAGCTCAGGGGGGGAGAGCCACGACAGAGCCTTGAGCCGGCTCAGTCTGTCAAGATCGGTTTCACGTGAGGTATTTCTTTCATTCAAATTCGCACCGTCCAGGCCCGAATGATACTCCCGTTGCAACCAATAAAGGAAATGAAATGTCACCTGCATAACAAGAGGTTCGTGCTGCGGAGAACGTAAAATGGCGGAGTGAAGGAACCGGATGCGGGCGCTTGCTTCAGCCGCCAACTGCACGTTCGGATGAGCTACGGCGCGGTTTCACCGACTTTCCATCGACGGCAGCAATATGAGCTTGCGCCAGAAAGGTTTCCAATCGATCGCGATCGATCACGAGCTGGCGGCTGTTGCGCGAAATCAGGTGCTTGCGCTCGAACTGGATCAAATGTTCGGTGATTCGCGGCCGCGACGCGCCGACCAGTTCGGCGAGATCCCGGTGGCGCGCGGGCAGCGTCAGCCGAATTCCTTTCGGGTCGGCGACGCCGAAGTTTTCCCCGAGCTCGAGCAGAATCAGGGCCAA
>PMOH01000286.1 GCA_003161515.1 Deltaproteobacteria bacterium | reverse complement strand
GAGGCCGCCAAGGCGGGCCCGTACGGTGAGATCATCGCCCCGCCGGCGTTCGTCGCCTCATTTCGCTATGCGGACAAGGTCTTCGATCAAATTCCGCGCTTCGGCGGCGGCGGGCTCATGGGTGGAATCGACTTGGAGCTTGAGGCGCCGATTCGAGCCGGCGACTCAATCCGAGTGTCGTCCGAAGTGAAAGAGATTTACGAGAAAACCGGCCGTACCGGCACGATGATATTTGCCGTGATTCGCTCTACGCTGACCAATCAGAAAGGTGAGGTGGTTGCCCGCGTTGACCATCGCATGATGAACCGCGCCCGGCCGTAGCGGGCGCTGTCCCGCATGGCCATGAATCTCGAACCAATCGCTGTTGGTGTTGCTTCATTGAAAAAAATCACAACGGGAGGTTTGCCACGCATACAGCGCTGCGTCTAAGCTCGCTCATCAGGCTCATGTTGCTAACGCCGTTGCGCAAATTCATCGGGCTGCCCGCGACTGATCGCCGGCTGCTCGCGTCGGCCATCGTCTCGGTAATCAAGGCCCGGATCGTGGTGACATTTGTTCCTGTCCGCAAAATTCTACAACCGGTGCCGCTGCGGATCGACGCGGTTCTTGGGGATCCCGCAAGAATCAGCTGGGCAGTCGAGACAGCCGGCCGTATCGTGCCAAGCGGAAGGAATTGCCTCGTGAGAGCGATCGCCGGACGTGAGATGCTCGCGCGTCGCGGCTTCAGCAGCCAGATTCGGCTCGGAATCGCGAAGAAGTCGCCAGACATTCTGAAAGGTCATGCGTGGCTCGAATGTGGCGACAAGATAATTACCGGCGAAGGCGAACATCGGCACTACGCCGCCATGCCTACCCCATCAGCCGAAACTCCTTGAGTGTCGCACGGACCCGCGCATCGATGACGGCCAGGGTTCGGCAGCCGCCGGGTAACAAGGCCCAGCGGCGCTGCCGACGCCATCGGATCGCCCCCAAGGACGTCCGCAATCAGAGTTTTGAGTGACGAATCAGCTCGCGATCTTTTCCTGATAGACCAGAATCTCGACCCGCCGATTGCTACGCCGACCGTCTCGTGTGCTGTTCTCGGCGACCGGCCTGCTCGCGCCGTAGGAAACCACGCGGACCTGCGTCGGATCGAGGCCCTTGCTGCCGACCAGATAGCCAGCGACGCTGGTAGCACGCCGCTGTCCGAGTTCGTAGTTGTAGTCCTCATGACCAACGCTGTCGGTATACCCGGCGACCACGAAGACGCGCTGCGACGCCGCTGAGCCCGCTGAGGCCGAGGCGGCCGGTCCTTCCATATCTCCGACGAATGCATCGATCTCACGCTTGGCGTTCGCGCTCAAGGCAGCTGATCCGGTCTTGAAGGTAGGCCCGTTGGTCGAATCCAGCACCAGCTTCCGCTCCAGGTGGAGATTGTTCACCTGGGTTTCTAACTGCTCTTGCTGGCCCTGGATCGGCTGCAGTTGTTCTCCGACCCAATTCCGGGTGGCGAGGCATCCACTGGCGGTTAAAATCAAACCCGCCCCGGCGAAGGCTCCGATTCCGATCCGCACAACGTCCGATAAATGCGCTATTCGCACGATAAATCCTCCTTAGTTTAACCGAATTCTCTCGCTTAATTTTCCAACCAGTTCACTTTTGGGTCAAGTTCACTTCGGACAGCACGGACAACGCGAATTAGTCATCGTTTCACGCGCTTTAGCAGTAACGCGAGCTGGTTAAGGTCTAGCGGCTTCACCGCAACCTCGTCGAATCCCGCCTCTTTGGATCGAAGTCGGTCTTCCGGCTGCCCGTATCCCGTTAATGCCACGAGGTAAATCTTCTTGCCCTCATCGTGCGCGCGAATCCTGCGCGCCAACTCATATCCGTCGAATCCTGGCAGGCCCAGATCCAGCAAGGCAATCTCCGGCCGAAAGCTCAGCGCGGCCTCGAAGCCGGTCGGCCCATCATTCGCCAAACGAACCTCGTGTCCGTCTTGCGTGAGCAGGATCTCGAGCATCTCGCGCAAATCGGCGTTGTCCTCCACAACCAGCACCCGTCGAGGCTGGGACTCAGCAGCTACAGCTGGAATCTGCTCACGAGCCTTTGGCTTACGAGCGAGGATTGCGGGCAACCGTACGGTGAAGGTACTTCCCATTCCAGCGCCATCGCTCGCTGCGTGAACCGATCCGCCATGAAGCTCTACCAGGCGGCGCACGAGGGTGAGCCCGATGCCCAGCCCGCCCGGGGACCGATCGAGACTCCGTTCGCTTTGCACAAAGAGATCAAAGATGGTCGGGAGGACATCTGCCGAGATGCCCACGCCCGTATCCTTCACCGTGAGTAACGCCTGTTGGCCCTCGGCACGGACACTAACAGTGATCGTCCCTCCGGGCGGCGTGAACTTCAGCGCGTTTCCGACCAGGTTCGTGACGATCTGTTCAATTCGCGCTTCGTCCGCGTCGATCCAAACCGGCGATCCATCAAACGTCAGCTGATGGCCGTCCAGCAGGCCGCGCGTGCGCAATATCTCGATGGTCTCTTCGACGACGTGGCTGAAATCAATCGGTCGCCGGCTGAGGCGCATCTTCGCGCTTACCAAACGGCTCGCATCGACCAGATCATCGACCAGGTGTGACAGTCGCTCGATCTGCCGATCGATTACGGCACGCGCGTGCGCAACATGGTTGGGCGAACGTTCCTTGAAATCAAGTATTCGGACGGCGCTGGCCAACGCGCCCAGCGGATTGCGCAGCTCATGGCCCAGCATTGCGAGGAATTCGTCCTTGGCGCGGTCGGCTGCCCGCAGTGCTTCCTCGGCGCGTTTGCGCTGGGTAATGTCCCGCGCGATCTTCGACGCCCCAATGATCGCTCCGTGTTCGTCGATGATGGGCGAAACCGTCAACGAAATGTCCACCAAGCTCCCATCCTTGCGACGACGCACAGTTTCATAGTGATCGACACGAACCCCGCGTCTGACGCGTTCAAGAATGGAGCGTTCTTCGTCGGCTCTTTCGGCAGGGATGAGAATTGTGACTGGTTTGCCAATAGTTTCATCGGGCGGGTAGCCGAAGATTCGTTCTGCACCCTGATTCCAGCTGGTGATGATGCCGTCGAGGTCTTTGCTCACAATCGCGTCTTCCGATGACTGAACGATGGCGGACAGCCTGGCGTCGGCAGCTTCCGCCTCCTTGCGCATGGTGACGTCGTGGAAACTCAAAAGCGCCATCGGCCGGGAATGGCCTGACAAAGATAATGGACGGGCGTCGAGCACGAGCGTCCGCGGTCCAACAGCTGGAAAGCTATGTTCGATTTCGAAGGCCTCGAACTCGCCACCGTCAGCAATCATCTTTTCCAGTTGGGCGCGCACGCGAGCGAGGTCAAAAGTCGCATTTGGCAGTGAATCGAGCGAAACATTGTACATCACCTCACGCGGCACCCCGAACATCTGGTAGAAGGCGCGATTGGCGGTCTGCAAACGCAGCTCGTGGCTCACTACCGCCAGCGGATCGGCTCCCGCGTTGAGGATCGCCTTGGTGTATTCCCGTTCGTAGATCGCCTGATCGATACTCGCACGAAAAGCGGTTACGTTCGTGAACGTGAGAACGGTGCCGCTTGGCCGGCCATCGCCCTTCGAGTAGGGCGCGATCCGCAGAACAAACGTCTGGTCCTTGTTTCGGAAATCATGCCGCGATGTGGTCTCGGTCGAGATTACCTCGGCACACCACCGCTCCAAATTCTGCAAGTCCGCGAGCCCCGCAACCTCGCGAGGCGGCCGACCGATGTCCGAGACCGCGAGTCCGAGCGTCTGAGCCGCCGGCAGGTTGTAGCTGGCGATAGTGAAGTTCCGGTCAAGCACGACGATCGAAACATCGATCGCGTCGAGGATCCCGGCAGGATCGAAGGCACCCCGATCCGCTGTCGCGGTGGTATCGCCGGGTGCGCGCCGGACGTTGGTCCGGCCGCTACGTGTGGAATCTGATCGCGCCACTATCGGTTTGCGGAATCAGCTCCGTACAACTTGCCGCAACGCTCCAACACAGAATCAGAAACGGTCGGAAGAACCTGACGCAATGCCAGCAACAACGCTTGCGGGCGCGGCATGTTGTAGGTTGCCGGATACCGGGAGAGCAGCTCACTTTCGAGGACCCGCGCCTCGTCCGGTCCAACCGTATCGCGTAGAGCATCGGCCACCGCTCGCTCCAGCCGCGCATAATCCTCGACCGGAATGAGGTGAGAATGGTTCTCGCCGAGCCTGGGCAGCATGCGGGTATGAATCTCGCCGTTGAAATTATCCATCATGAATGAACAAAAGATCGCTATGTCATGCTTGTGGGCAAGCTGATCGAACAAGTCCTCGAGCTGCATGCTGGCGGCCACGTCGCCCCGCTCCCACAGGATATTGACCATCTCTCCCCACCATCGCACCTTCGGGAAGCGGCCCCCGTTCCGGGCGCGGGCGATAACATCCGCCGCCAGGCCCAGGAATACCGGCGAATCCGGCATCTTGTTTTGCATGAAGCGGGGCAGAGTCTGGTCGGCATCGACGATCGTCAACTGGCCGCGTTTCTGCGCCGCCTCGACGTCGATACCTTCGGCGATCAGGCGCGGTCGGAAACTATCCCAGTGCTTGACCGTCGGAACGAGGATGATGCCCTCGCCGTTCTGCAATGCGGCGGCAGCGAAGCGACAAACCGCGCGATTCAGAAAGTCCTGATCCTGGTAAAGCTGCACCACATGATCGGATGGGCCGGCGTCTGTCAGAAGGCGATCCCAATCGCGATGCTCTCTGGAATCAGCTTTTTTATGGCTTAAATGACCACTGGGTTCCATAGGTTTGGTCATTGGGAACACCTCTACCGATGAATTATGACACCCTAAAGCAAGGGAATGGACCCGGCGAACTCCGCCGTACAATTAGGTTAGCGCAATAATGCTGATTCGGGCTAGGCCGGGATACGGACTCGCGGCCAGCATGCGCTCTTGTAACCCCGTGCGTCAGCTTTCGTCTTTCTTGGGTGAAGGACGCGCGGTTTGGCCCTTCGAACTATATGAGAATTACGCGATTTACAGTATTCGTCAGCGCGACCACGCTTCTTCTCCTTTCTTGTCTCATCTTGCCGGTACCGTCTCAGGCACAAGGAATCGACGGATTGTCGCAGTTGCTAGGCGGCGTTGGACTCGGCGGCGGCAATTCGGCTCCATCCAATGCGCCCATCTCAGTCCAGCGTAATACTGCACCTTACACCGGGATGTTCAGCGGCAAGGAAACCACGGGCTCCGAAGTCAAAAGCCTGGACGCCAAGTTTGCCTGCTATCCGGCGCACGACCCGGCGTTCGACCAAACCGATACGTTCGTCTGCTACGCCGCGCAATAAATCCGCGCCGCGCGCGCCGCGTCTTACTGCGTCATTGTATCGGCTGAAGCTAGCGTCGCGGCAATCTTTCCATTCTTGATATCCGCGGCGGCGGCGGCCATGCAACGCAGCTTGACGATCTCGCGCGGATAGCCGGCCAGCACGTTGCTCAGGATCCGATACACCTCGACGTTCACCACCAGGTCGGTATGCAGGCCGTCAACCTCGTAGCAGTCGCCGTTCTCGGTAGTGGCGAACTTCCAATCGACGACCCCGTCGTGGCGCGAATAGATCGAAGTGAAGCGGACGCTGGACGGCAACCTGGTTCCACGACTCTCTTCGGAAAAGTCGCAAGTGCATCGTTCTGTTCCGCAGCCCTGCGGCGCCTCGATGAACTTCTGAAAAAATGAATGTATTGCGAACAGCGCCGGCCGCACGTCCGGTGACACCGCCTGCCATCCATCGCGCAGCGGCGACCCAATCGCGATCACATGGCGGACCAGGTCGGGACGATTCCGCGCGAGCGCGCATCCAACCAATCCGCCGAGGCTGTGGCCGACGATCACGATCCGGCCGCCCTCATTTTTCGCGATCTCTTCCAAACGACCCAGCATGCGCTCGACCTTGCGCTGCGGGCATCCGACGTTGACGTTGATCCCCGAGACGTAGGTGCGATAACCAATTTGTTGCAGCCATCGCGACATCGTGTTGAAGGTCCAGTCGCCGGAGCCGAACCCCGGGATCAACAGAATCGCTTCGCGTTGTCCTACGGGAACGCCCTCGCCGTGAAAGACCGGATCCTCGAGAAGCGCTGAACGCTTGCTGCTGTAGTCGCGATAAGCGTTGTATATGAGCGTACTAACGGCCATCTGGTGGCCTCCGTCTACTTGCTCATACAGCAAGACTCGCGCCGCGTTGATGCGCTTGAGACTCTTACACCGATCGATTCTCACTAACCGGTGAACATGTAAAATTTACATAACCGTCTTGGAACGCTCCCGTCGCAGTACTAGCGTTTGAGTGTGGATCTTCCCGTGAACCCGCCGGTGCTGCCGATGCTCGCGAAGCGGATCGACGACTTACCTGCGGGCCAAACCTGGATCTTCGAGCCGAAGTGGGACGGGTTCCGCGCGTTGATCTTCCGCGACCGCGACGAAATCCTCATTCAGAGTCGCGATACGAAATCGCTGAATCGATACTTTCCCGAATTGCTCGAGCCGATCCGCGCGCAGTTGCCCGCGCGATGCGTTCTCGACGGCGAAATCGTTGTCGCCAGGAACGAAGGTCTCGACTTCGAGGAACTGCAGCTTCGAATTCATCCCGCAGCCTCGCGGGTCAAACTGCTTTCGCAACAGAGTCCGGCATCGATCGTCTTTTTCGATCTGCTGTGCGAAGGGGATCGCGATTGGCGAAGCGAACCGTTCGAGCACCGGCGCGTAAAGCTCGAGTCGTTGCTCGCCGACGCGATGCCGCCAATCCATCTGACTCCCGCGACGCGCGAACACGCAGTCGCATCCGATTGGTTCAAGCGCTTTGAAGGCGCGGGCCTCGACGGAGTGATCGCCAAGCCGATTTCCGGCACCTATCAACCCGACAAGCGCGTGATGTTCAAGGTCAAGCATGAGCGCGACTGCGATTGTGTCGTGGCCGGCTTTCGATGGCACAAAGGCGGCGAAGGCACGGCTGTAGGATCGCTGCTGCTCGGCCTGTACGACGACTCGGGCGCTCTACAACACGTGGGCGTATGCGCGAGCTTTACGCAAACGAAACGACAGGAGCTGGTGAAGTTTCTGGAACCCTATCGACGCGACGCGCTCGTCGATCATCCGTGGAAGTCGTGGGCGGAAGCGTCGTCAAACGACGCGACGCATCGGATGCCGGGTGGTCAGAGCCGTTGGAGTCACGGCAAGGACCTATCGTGGGAGCCGCTCAGAGCCGAGCTGGTAGTGGAAGTCGCGTACGAACATATGCAGGGCACGCGCTTCCGTCACATGGCGCAGTTCCGGCGATGGCGTACCGACCGCAAGCCGCGCGAATGCACCTACGCACAGCTCGAAGTCGTCCCGCCGCACGAGCTGAAAGCTATTTTCGCCGGCGACATCTGAGCGCAGCCCCCCTTGTGTCATTTTCTTTGTGTCATTCTGAGCGCAGCGAAGAATCCCGGATCTTTCTGAACGCTAGCCGACTCACGCCAACCGCGGATTCGGCGATCCTTTCGACACTCTCTTCTGCACTGTTCAATTCGCTCACAAACTCTGATCTCGCGTGTACCTAACTTCCTTTCTTCGACGCGTGCATCTTGCGCCATTCGCGAGTTGGGTCGTCATCAGGATCGGGAGTCTCATTCAGAGGCCGTAGCTCTTCAGGCACATGGCGCAAGTTGATTCTGATCCGCGTCCAGCTCGACGATCTGCCGCGCATCGAATCGACCAGCACGTCATCAGCGGCGAGAAGGTTCGCGGCTTCGGCATGTTTGTCACGCCATCTTTCCAGACCCGCAAGCGCAGCCTCCTTGCTCGGTGAGTTCGCAACAACGATCAGCGGCATCTTCGTTCGCGGCACTTTTGCGACCGACTTGGCGCGCGAAGGTGCAACCCGGCGCGGTTCAGTCGTTGTCTTGCGGAAGTGCGGAGGCCATGGCGCGTCGCCGAGTCCCGCGGCCTCATCTTGAGCAGCAAGCTCTAACAGCTTTTCGAGCGATCCGGGCGCACTGTCGATGCCCGCGTGCGGATCGCCAATCTCGGCAAACCGTTTCGGAATTGTTAGCACGGTAAAGTCGGACGGCTCGCAGTCGGGAACCTCGCGCCAGTGGAGCGGCGCAGAGACGCGCGCGTCGGGCACCGGCCGCACCGAATATGCCGAGCAGGTCGTGCGGTCCTTCGCGTTCTGGTTGTAGTCGAGGAACACGCCGTGCCGCTCCTCCTTCCACCATTTCGATGTGGCAATCGCGGGCGCGCGACGTTCGACCGCTCGCGACAGAGCGAGCGCCGCGCGACGCACCTCCTCGAAGGTCCATCGCGGATGAATCCGCACATTGATGTGCATCCCGCGCGATCCGCTGGTTTTCGGCCATCCGCAAAGTCCCATCTCATCCAGTAGCGACTTCACTTCCAGCGCGACCGTGCGCACGTCCGCCCAACTGACTCCGGGACCAGGATCGAGATCGACCCGCAACTCGTCGGGATGATCGAGATCGGCGGATCGCACCGGATGCGGATGCAGCTCGATACAGCCAAGGTTGACGATCCACGCAAGCCCGCCGGCGTCGTCGACCACGATTTCTTCCGCCGTGCGCCCCGAAGGAAATGCGAGCGTGATCGTTCGCAGCCACGATGGTCGTTGCAGTGGCGCGCGCTTCTGATAGAAGGCCTCACCGTCGGCGCCGTTGACGTAGCGCTTGAGGACGATCGGGCGGTCGCGGATTCCAGTGAGCGCTCCCGGCGCGATCGACAGGTAGTAGCGGACCAGGTCCAGCTTCGACAGCTTGGTCTCCTTCGAGAAGTATAGCTTGCCGGGGTTGCTTACGCGGACCTCGCGTCCGTCGATCGAGAGCAACTGAGTGGCGTCTTCCTTCGGCACAAGCTAAGTGTACACTATCGGCGCGAATCGAAGCCCTATGAAAATAGCGACCTACAACGTCAACGGTATTGGTGCTCGTCTACCGGCGCTTATCCGCTGGCTCGCGGAATCCAAGCCAGACGTCGCCTGCCTGCAGGAGTTGAAGGCGCCGCAGGAGAAGTTTCCGGAAGCCGCTATTCGCGACGCCGGCTATGGCGTCATCTGGCATGGGCAGAAGAGCTGGAATGGTGTCGCGATCCTCGCGCGCGGAGCAGACCCAGTCGAGAGTCGTCGCGCACTGCCCGGCGATCCGGAGGACCTGCATAGCCGCTATATCGAGGCGCTAGTTCATGGCGTGCGGATAGGATGCCTCTACCTGCCCAACGGCAATCCCGCACCCGGCCCGAAGTTCGACTACAAGCTGCGATGGCTGGAGCGCCTGACCAAACACGCGCAAGAACTACTCGCCACCGCGGAGCCGGTTGTTCTAGCCGGCGACTACAATGTCATCCCGACCGACATTGACGTGTATAAGCCCGAGAACTGGCTTAAGGATGCGCTCTTTCTGCCGGAGGTAAGGAGCGCGTTCGCCAACCTGGTCGCCATGGGATGGACCGACTCGCTGCGCAAGCTACATCCAGATGAGCGCATCTACACCTTTTGGGACTACTTCCGAAACAACTATGCACGCGACGCCGGCCTGCGCATCGATCACCTTCTGCTAAGTCCGTCGGCAGCGCCGCTCCTCATCAGCGCAGGCGTCGATCGCGAAGTCCGCGGCTGGGAAAAAGCAAGCGACCACGCACCCACCTGGATCGCGCTCGAGGACGAAATCAAACGCTGACAGTGGTTTCACGATAGTAGTGCTGCAAGATTTCTGTATAGGTCTTACCTTCGGTCGCCATGACTGCTGCGCCGATTTGGCATAAGCCTACACCATGTCCCCAGCCTGCTCCTTTGATAACTAAGCCATCCTGTTCCTTGTCTATAACGAAGGCAGAGCTATACAGATGCGTGCTCGATAAGGCGCGGCGAATTTCCAGTTCTTTGCCTATGATGATGTAATCGCGCTCCCCGATGATCTTCAACCGATATATTCGGCCGGAAGGTCCGCGCGCGAGTGCTTGCATTTCGCGAATCGGGCCTAGGTCCACGTCTAGCCTTGTATTGATCAGATCGGCGAGTTCTTCGGGTGTGTACGCGACCTGCCAGCGGTAGAAGTCCCGCGTCTCCTGATCGAATCCCGGGAGAACGCGCGATAGGAGTTCCGAATCTGTCGTGTTGCAGTAAGCCGGCGGTGCGGAACGTATCCAGGTCTCAAAAGTGTTAGAGCTGGACTGTGTCGGACCGTCGTAGATTGATTCAAGATAGGGAATGTCTGCATCTTCCCAGGCGGTCGCGTAGCGCTCGGTAATTCCGCCGCAGCATTTGGAGAATCGCGCGTCGCAGATTGCGCCGTTGTAGCGGAGGAACTCACCGGCCGTTGCGCGAACCGCTTCGGCGGCGGCTGGTGAGAATGCCTTTGTGATGCCTTGATAGCGCTGGCAGTGGTCGTCGGCGCATACGTCGAAATCGGGATGCGCTTCGCGGCCGTACCAGCGAAGTATCTCGTGAGAGTCGAGACTTGGACTCTGCACTCTACCGACTGGAGCGGCATTTGCCTTCGGGAACCACAGCCAGCTGCGCGAAATCACCGCGTGAGCCTTTAGCAGTTCGAGCGGACACCTTGCGCTCATCTCGGATGAGATAACGCTGGTGACGTAGTCTTCCAGCGGAACATCATTGATCACCGTCAGCCCGGAATCTCGTTTGCTGAGGCGAAAAGCGCCGCGGAAAACCTGGCGCTCCTTGCGTTCCCAATGAAATCCGATTCCGATCGTGACGTCGTCCAGCGCAAATGCGCACGATGCCAGGTCCGACGGAGCAAGGGTAACTTCAGAACTGAATTTGTAGCGCCCGGGAGTGTAGGACTTGCCAGAGCTATCCGTGAACGCGCCCGTCAATTCGACATCGACGGCGGATTGTCCTTCAAGCAGTCCTACCGATACGTTCAACGCTCACTCTCCAGCTTGCGGACAACTTCCTGAAACTGATCGTCAGGCAAAGTGACNNACGACAAATATTCCGCACAAATCAATCGACGCCGGACTGACCATCAGCTCGCCGGTGCGAAAAACCTCAGGCCGATGTTTTCCGCGGGGAAACAGATAGGTAACCCACTCACCCCTCTCACAGAACACCGCGATGTTGATAAGCGGTTCTGGCCGTTTGCTCGTGACGCTCGCGAGAAGATCGAGCGCGCGATTCATCCGATCAATCAAAACAGAACGATCGCTTCCACGCATTAAGAGCACATTTCTTGCGTAGCTCGGAATGCTGACACCAGTCAGTCGTGCAGCATCCTTCTCAATAGGAAATAATACCCGCGAGCCTGCCTGAAAGTGCATGTGATCGGGTGCGGACGCACCGCATTCCGGACCGTTGTAGACGACGAAATATCCAGTCAGGGCTGCCGCAAGGTCCAGCATGTTTCCGAACTGGTCCGCGATTCGCTGGGAGCCGTGTTCTCGGTGGGCGATCGTCAGGTGATGATCCACGATTGGAAACGGATTGCAGTAGATCGTGAAGTTGTCGTCGAACGGCAGACCTTCTTCCTCAGAAGGCAGATTCGCCGCGCATAGGAAGCATGGCCGTTTCGCAACTGACTCCGGGTCCACGACTGCCGTGGTGCTAGCCAGACGATGTGGAATGTGACGGATGAATATATCGTACCAATCGATCCTTACCGGACGTGTCGTTGCCCGCGTGAGCCCTTCAACTCCTTTCGCTAGCTGCGGCCATGCCCGCAACTGCCGTTTGAACAAGTCTTCTACTTCTTCGATCATCGCCGCATTCGAGCCTGGATCTCGACAGTTCGGAGCCAGTCCTTGTATAGGTCGTATCGATTCGCGACCTCGAGCGGCAAGGCGCTGTCGCTGTTGCCTTCCCATCGACGGCAAAGATAAAGGGACTCGTATATGCGCCCGATCTCATAGTCGCGGCTGATGCGCAATGCCACAGCGTAGTCCTCGCCATAACTCACATTCGGGAATCCTATACCGCGCACGACCGACGTCTTGAATGCGCGCGGAGCGCCAAGACCATTGATGCGCAGCGCATTGTTTCTGCCGTTGTCGCGAGTCCATTCGCGATGGTCGATAAGACCGGGTGGAATCTCTTTCAAGGAAAAATCGACCATCGTGTAAGAGCCTATGACCATCGCATAAGGCCCGGCTTCGAGCTCTGTAACAATCCTGCGAAGGACGCCGTCATTAAGGTATAGGTCATCAGAATCGAGTTGGATGACGTACTGGCCGCAGTCGTTTGAGTAAATCGCCTCGTTCCAGCAGCCACCGATTCCAAGGTCGCGGCGTTCGGGAACGATGTGCTTGACCCGCGAATCGCTGATACCGCGCAGGATTTCCGTCGTCCGATCGGTCGAGTGGTTATCGACGACAATCACATTGAATTCGAAATCAGCGCTCTGGACAAGCGCGCTTTGCACGGCATCGAGAATCGTCCGCTCGCGATTCCGAACCGGGATTACGACGCTGGCTTTTACCCGGAATTTTTCAGCGACTGGAACCTCGTCGAACTGCGGCGGCAGACACGCGCGGATTCGTTTGAGGTGCGCGGTCGCGATGCGCTCCATTTCGATTTGGTAGTCGCGATTGCGCGGATCGACATAGTCGAATTGCTTTTGCCCCGTCGGCCGCGCATCGGTCGGCGACGCGCTGTACAACGGCTCGGGAATCCGCGCGATAGCGTGCTTTTCCGAAATCCTTAGCCTTAGATCATACAAGGCGCCCCATTTCCACGTGCTGTCGATTCCTGACTGACGCGCAGCCTCAACCGACACTCCGACGACCGGGCCAAAGTCGAAACCGTCGCGGATGCTCCCGCGCTGATAGTCGATGCGAGGATGGCCTACCGCGTCGGCATAAACCCAGCTGGCTGCGGTTTCACGCATGACCTGCGTCATTCGATCGAACATGCGCGGTCCGGGCTCGATATTCACGCGCGGGTCGCCGAGAAAGAGAACGTCGGAATCGGCATCGTCGATGAGTCGTTGAATGCTCGCGGATGAGTGGTCCTTTGGATAGACGATGTTCACGAAAACGTAACTCTATACCATATGTTGCGGTTTTGAGACGGACCCACCACCAAGGGTAGTTTCGTTCCGTCAAAAACTATTTCGGCACGAAGCGGAAGCCGCCCGAGCGCCAGGGGTGCGCGCGAGTAATGGTCATCCTGACGGTTAGCCATACTCGTGAAGATAGCACGCCAAGTGCGTGAGCATCAGGCTAAAAAGTTCATCCCCGTTTTTGCGGTCGTATGACGATGACGCCAGTCATCCGATTTGTCGCGAGGAAGTCGCTCAATTCCTGTTCCACGACGGAGCCCTTGCTGCGCGACGCGTGACGCATCGAAACTTTTTTGCCGCGCACGATGATTCCAGCATGAAACACGTCGAGATGCTTGCGCGTCGATGCAAAAAAAATCAGATCACCGGTTTGCAAATCTCGTTCGAGCCGCGGCACTGCCCGCTTCGGTACACACTTCATTCGAGTCCGCTGCGGAGCTAATCCGGGCACAACATTTAGGACGCGCTCCCTGGTGAGAGTAGGGATTGCGGGCATTGAAACCGGCCTGATAATTCCTTCGCGCACATTGTTGCGAATCCAGAGCGTCATGTAGTGGTTTCGCCGTTCCCATTTAATGTGGCCTCGTTCATATCGAATTTTTCGAAGCCACTCGGTGAAGTCATCGACGTTGGAAGCGAGGGCGAGCGCAAGGACGGTCTCGATGTATGTGACGCAGTCGAATCCATCGAAGGAAGCCGAGAACACTTCGGCTGTGTCGGCCGAGCCAATCAGCGGATTTGGTTCATAGGACTGTCCCAGGAAGGAGTGGGAGAAAAAGTTTATTCGGCTAGGTGCAGAACGATCACCTTTCGTTTTCGATAGAAGCTGCTCGACGCGCCGACGGTTGAGACCTAGAGGTTGCGCGTGCTTCACGGTGATCAGTCCTAGACGTCGGGGCCGGGCGGCTCAAGCAGTAGTGCGAATCCATCGGCGTCGTGAAAATCCGGTTTGTTGGTGGGATGGCGAAGCGCCCAGTACGAAAGGCCGTCGCGAGCTTCGATGACCGCGGCTAGCCCAATGCGGAGAACGGCGCGCGGGTGAATAGAAGACAGGCTATCGAGCCGCACAAGAGCGTCGAGCTCGAGACGACTGCCAGTCGAGCGCAGCGCGATTTGCGGGCGCATGGTTTCATCCGTGACGGGAGCGCCTTTGCGATAGCTGGATAACGCGTAGAGACACCACTCGCCCGACGGCGCAAAGTTGAACTCGTGGTACGCGGTTTGGCCTTGCACATTGATGAAGGCCTCGAAGCAGGTGTGGCGCCATAGCTCAGTCCCGATGCGCGGCGCGACCGGCGGCGGGATGGTGATTCGAGCAATATCGCCGTCGAGACGGTAGGTCAGATGGAGTTCAGCCCTAGCAGAGCGCCGCACCAGTACTTGAATCGCGCGCACCGACTCAGTGTGTGTCGAGGGGTGGCACTTGAGGTCGATCCATTGTTCGACGGTCATGACAGGCTCGGTGGAATCTGCGCCATTAGTGCACTAACGTAACTCAGATGAGTATCACGATCGACAGTTACCACTACGAAGAGATCTACCCGTCATTCAAGGCGGCTACTGACGAAAAGGAAAAGACTGCGCACATCAACGCGGCGTTTCTGAATCGCCTGGCCGAAGCGAACCTGGTGCTCACTGGAGGCGATCCCATCACTGTCGCTGACATCGGAAGCGGGCCATGCGACACCCTGGTGAAATATCTGACGGGGGTGAAGTTCGACGCGGGCTTCAAGGTTCGCGCGACCGACTACAGCGCCGAGTACGCCGACGAACGCAATGGCGAACTGCTCGCGATTCTC
>PMOH01000209.1 GCA_003161515.1 Deltaproteobacteria bacterium | reverse complement strand
GCCAACGCGAGGTTGGCCGCCAACGAGGTGACTCCGACTCCACCGACCAGGCTGGTGACGGAAATCACGATGCCACCTTCGCGGCGCTCGGTGCGCCAGCGCGCTTCGCTGACTTTCAGCAAGGCGCGGGTGGCCTCTCCCGGATCAAGCGGCATGAACAGGATTTCATCGGCGCCCGAGCGCAGCGCTCGCTTCATCAGGCCGGGCGATCGCGCGCTCAGCAGCGCAAGCAGAGTCGGCCGCGGCGAATGAAGCGACTGGCTCTGCAGAAAGCTCAGGGCCGCATCCTCGTTGCCATTGACCATCACCAGGGTTGCGTCCGGTGGCGTTGAGGCGTTCTCCGAAAGATTCGCGGCGGTGGCGGCCTCACCCTCGACGATTTCGAGTTGAGGCTCAGTCAAGGCTGCTAGAACCGTTTTGAGCTGAACCCGCAACTCGCCGGGTTCGCCGACCAGCATGACCTTCATCGTGCTGCGACGGCCCTCGCTTTTTGATCCGTTTAACGGCACTGAATCTTTCTCCTGCGCATCGAGGTGCTAAAAGCGCGGCCTGGCCGCATCCGGCGGTTCGAGCCGCTGGGTCTTGATTTCGCCTTGAGTTAAATCGCTGCGGCCGGTCGGCAGGTACACCTGCCCACTGGGGGGCAGCGGCCGGACTATCTCGGGCGTCACGCTCATGACGAGGTCGGATTCCTTGTTCGACCAGGAGGTGTTGCGAAAAAGACCGGCTAAGTAGGGGATGTCTCCGAGGTAAGGCACCTTCTGCACTTGGGAGACTTTTTCATGAAGAATCAGGCCGGCGATGATGAGGGTCTGGCGGTCCTTGAGCCGCGCCATCGTCTCAGCCCGCCGGGTTACAAAGGCCGGAACGGTAAACCCGAAAAGCTGGACGCCGTGAGTGTAGTCCGGTTCAGAGACCTCGGGTTTCACAATCAGCTCGATATCGTCGCGGCCGACGACGGTCGGGATGAACTCGACTGAGGTGCCGAAGGTTTTGAAGACGATAGTTGAGTTCAGGGCCTGGGCAATTACGATTGGTATCTCGCCACCGGAGAGGAACTTGGCTTTTTCACCGGAGTTCGCCAGCAAATGCGGCTCCGCGAGAACTTTGCCGAGGTTGTGAGTTTCGAGAAACTGGAAAAATCCCTGCCATTGAACGTTCGAGTTTCCCGCAGACAGACCGTAGGTCACGCTCGGCGACAGCAGGAGCGGAATCAGCTGGCCGGGACCGGGCAGGACTCCGCTCGGCGAGGTGGTCCCGGACAACGATCCTGCCGAGGCCGAGCTTTGAAGAGTGCTTCCAGCGCTGTAGGGCGTGGCGACATTGCCGGGCAGACCGACCAGCGAGATACCGATTTTGGTAAGCGCCACCGACAGGTCAACTCCCTGATTCTCCAGCTCAGTCCGGTCGAGTTCGGCCACGATAGTGTTGAGCATCACCTGCTGTTTGCCGCTCGCATCGACTCGAACCGTGCGCTCGTTGTAGCGGCCGTCGGCATCCCAGATAGCGAGCGTGGTAAAGCCGGGCTGATGGGCGATCAGATTGAGCTGGAACGGATCGATCACCTGCACGTCGGCAATCTTGGAGTCGGCGACGGAAATTCTTGTGATACGCCGCTGAAAATCGATTACCTCTGAAGTGCCCATCATGAGCGACACGGCGTCCTCCGGCAGATAATGCTTTCCGCCCGAGACGCTGTCGCCCAGGTATCCCGGGCCGGCATCGAGGACCGACGGATCGTTGCGATAGCGAGCGGCGCCGGTCGCCTCCGGAGCAACCGATTGGCGCGGCTCATAGGTTTGCGATCCCTTGTCCGGCGCAGGCGGCACATTCCACGACGCATCATCGTAGGAGACCGGCGCCTTGGCTGGGACGACCGCGGTGTATGGTGCAGCTGCCGACGGAGTGGTGCGCAGTGAGGAAACGGTTCCCAACTCCGGCAATCCAGAAGATGTTGAAGTTGACGCGCCGTCGCCCGGCCGCGAGCTGAGTCCTTCATCGCCGATCGACGGTGGCGCTTTGCCCGGGGTCAGCGGCGCTCCGGGTTTGGCAACCCCGAACGCGTTGACGTCGTAGCTGACCTCGTGGTCCGCATTGTTGGTGACGGTAACAATCCAGCGGCCCGCGCCGGCGCTGAGCAATGTGAGTTTGCCGGGCGGCGTATCGTAACTGACAAAGGCGCTGGGATTTTGCTGAACCTGGAACGAAGGCTTGGTCCCCGGCTTGATATCGCCGATCACGTAGGTTTCGCCGGCGTTCATCGAGACCGGTATCCACTCGGCCGGATCTTTTGCCTGGGCCCGAGCGATTGGCGCGCTAACGACCAGCGTCAATCCCGCCGCCGCGAGCAGCCGACCGATTCGGCCGGCAGCCCGGATGTTTACGTTTACTCTTTTGCATCCCCTCATGGCTTTCCCCTTATTGCCACCTGCGATCATGGAACCTGATAAGTCTTTGGCGCCGGCACGTAGCCGGGATCACCCGGCCTGAGCGTCGCGCCATCCGGCAGCGGCTGTCCTTCAATTGCATTTCTTCGAACCGCGGCGAATGCACTCGGCGGCGGTGCAGCGAAGCTCGCGGACCAGACCGGCTTGGCCGACGACACTGGCCCTTCCGGAGCTTCCGGCGCTTCCGGCATCGTCGGCGCCGCAGGCATCGTCGGCGGCTCCGCAACGGCGGGCGTGTCCTGATTTGCCTGGAATGAAGAATGTGACGCCGTGCCTGAATGGACAAACTGCATCGCCTCGGACGACTTGCCGTCGCGCATCACTTCGATTCGAAAGCCGGTCGGTCCATGCGCCGGACGCGCGGTTAAGGCCGGCGCCGGCTGGATTCGCATCACGGGCAGAGTCGAGGCCGGCGGCGCGCCGCCGCCTTCGTGCAGCAGGTCGGTGAGTCCGATTCCCCGGGTCGCGACTATCTTGCCGTCGCTGTAGTTGCGCATCGCCAGGCGCAGCATTCCCTCGCGACTTGCGAGGGTAAGTTTTTCGGCGTCGGTCGGACTCACCAGCAGAGTGATGACTTTCACTACTTCCGGCTGGTCCTTGACGTGTTCGATTTCCTGGGCGACCGCGAGAACTTCGATGTTCTGTAAGACGATGCGTGAGAAGGAGGGCTCGCCCGGGCCGGTGCCTGCGACCGCGACGAGGATATCGACCCGCGTATGTGGCGCGACGAACCCGGAGATGTCCGAGACCTCGTCCACCGGCATCGACATCGCGCGCATCCCGGCCGGAATCAGCAGCGGCATGACGCCGGAGGTCATTTGGCCCATGAAGAGTTTGCTGGCGACCACCGGCTCGTTGGCGACGAACTCGCTCTTCGCGAAGGAGCCCGCGACCGCATTCGGGTCGGTGAAGGAGCCGGCTGGAACGCTGTCACGCGCCCATCGAATCAGTTTGACGGAGGTGGAATCGAGTTTGGTGCCTACTGGTATATCGTTAGCCGCGACCACGACTTCGACTGTATGCGCCATCGCGCGCTGCACTTCGGTCTCGCGTTTTCTGATCGCGGAAAAAACCACGATTGCGGCCAGCACCGCGCCCATTGCGGCCAGGATTACGAACACAATCGGTCGTCTCATCTATGCCCCCTTTCTCTTACGCGACCTGCTGCCGTTCACGCGCTCCCCAGCGCGCCCAGGATTTCTTTCGCTTGACCCTTCGCTCGTCCCTTTCGCGCCGCGATCTGAATTTGAGCGGCGGGGTACCTGGTCCCCGCCGCTCACCCGCGACATCATTAGATCGCGCGGGATTGCGGGCTCTTTCTCACGCACCCGACAGGGTCGAGGTAACGTTGGCGATAATCGAGTTGATTCCGCCTTCGAGNNACCCTGGTACGCGAGGTAGCCGGCTACCGCGGATCGCCGCGATAATCAGCACATACTCAGTCATCGTCTGACCCTTCTGGCTTTCGCAGACCCGACTAACGAATTGGTTGAAATACTTCATTCGTCGAGGTCCTCCTTGCGCGTTTGGATCGCATTCGCGCCTTGATTGCGAAAACCCAGCGGCCTACGCACCCTTCAGGGTTGCCGTCACGTTAGAGATGATCGTGTTGATTCCGCCTTCGAGACCCTGGTACGCGATGTACCCGGCCACCGCGATCGCCGCGATAATCAGCACGTACTCAGTCATCGTCTGTCCCTGCTTGCTCTCGCGGACCCGAACCATGAGCTTGTTGATGTAGTTCATTACAGATGTCCTCCTTTGCGCGTTTTGTCAGCGCAATCGATTTTTTCACGCCAACTGAACGGTTGATCCGAGCCGATCGTGTTGCCTGCCGAATCGACTTGGTTTACGAGACAACCTCTGTGCCTGGTCTTCGATTTCCCTTTCGCTCAGCTTTCAGTTGCGTGCCTGGTAGTGAGGTAAGTGCACCACTTGTGCCAGCAAACGCAGTACGCCCAAGACGGCGTAGCCGCCCACCGCAAATCGGACGGGCCAATCTGAGAGTGCACTGTCGCATCGCGGTACATCGCATGGCCCGGCGGTCGAAGCCGCATCCGATCTTTCATCTTTTCGGGTAGTCAATCGCCTGCCGCCTTTGCCATAATCAACTCATGCTTGGCCAAAACCGCACTTCAATCGCTCGTCATCCTTCCCTGCGAATTGCCGGCCAGGCGCTGCTCGCTATCGCCCTCGCGGTCGCGCTTTCGGCATGCGCTCCGTCGGCGCTCTCGACCGCGCGCAGCCAAATCGCCGCCGCCAATTATCCGGCAGCCCGTCAAGAACTGGTCGCTCTGTCGGCTCGTACCGACTTGAGTGATAGCCAGCGCCGTGAGGTCAAGGACGACCTCTGCCTGGTGGATTTCAAGATTGGACGCCCGACATACACGCTGGCCGAGCAGCGCGCCGTGTGTCTCGACGCGTCGAAAGAACCGGGCAGCGACAGCGCCTCGATCATCGCGCAAATCGACGCGGCCGAGCGCGACCGCGATGTGCAAGAAGTGAACGCGGCGCTGGCCGCGCATGATCTCGCCGACGCCGAGCGCGCCGCGACCGACTATCAGCGGATGCCGGGGTACGATCCGGTGACGCTGGCGCGATGGTCGAGGGAAATCTGGACGATTGCCGACGCGCAGGTGTTCGCGGATTCTGCCGCGAAGAAACACTCGCTTGCAGGCGCGATCGCCGAAGCTCGCAAGCGCCATCCAACCGTCGCGAAAATGAACAAAGCTCTATTCACCAAGTGGGTGGTCGCGACTTCGACCGTCTCCGGAACCGCATTGGTGTCGAGCGTCGCGGTGAGCGACTCGACCTTGAGTCTTGCTGTCAACGAGGCGAACCTGCCGGTCGCCGCGCTCAGCCTTGACCGGCTCGCCACCATCAACGACGCAATGGTCGCGCGATGCGGCTGCGACGCGCGCACCAACGTGGCGGTCGCCGAGACCGGCTTCCCGGCGTACTTCATCCGGCTGGATCCCGAAACGAAAATGTCCGAAGTGATGATCCTACCGCGCGGCGATCGCGGGATCGTCGCGGCCAACTCGAACTGATTCAAGGCTGAATCAGCGGCCGCGGGCTGAATGTCGGCGGCGACGGAAAACAAACACCGTTCTGAATTGAAAATGAGATGGAGATTTTGGTTGACATGTTCTTTCTCCTCCATTTCCTGGTTGAAGGTGTTTGATGAATGAGGGAAAGCATGCTGGCGAGGGTCGGATTCCGGGAGGGTAGTGCCAGGTGAGAGTGGATGGAGCGATCATGTTGAGGATTATGGCATGGCAGGATGACAACGGTTGTCATTGCGCGAGCGCGCCTGCTGGGGGCGAGGCACGGAGTGCGGGTGACCGAATTTCCCGTCGCCCTGTCAGGGAGAGGATCGAAGATGAGGGTCCTTAAGCAGCGCGCGATTCGTCTGCGCGCGATTCAAGATTCTTTTATTCCCTTCGCACCATGGTGGAGAGGCCTGACGGTCTGGCTGCGCGCCGGCATCTAGATGATTTGAAAACCTATGTCTTTCAAGTAAGCGAACGTTGAATCGTAGTACTCTGGTTTGCGAGTCGGGTCGTCCGAATCGCCGGAAGGAATGACGACAACCATACCTTGTCGCGCTCGCGTGAGCAGGACGCGATAACCGTTTTTCTGATAGCTTTTGCGCTCTGCCTTTCTAATCGCGTTCCATCGACTGCCTACGAATGACCAGTGCTCCCAACCGGCGCGAGCATAGCGAAAATCGGCGTCCCAGGTCACGCACGCCCAGTCGAGTTCTAAGCCCTGCACGTGAAACTCGGTCGCCACATCTTCGAGGTAATAGGAAGAGCGCACATCGTCCTTTGCGTCGAGGAACCAATGCACCGGATCTACGGGTGACTTCACATAAATCGCGTGGGGCCTCAAGCGTTCAGCCTGCGACGAAACGAGGATCCCATAGCGTTCCGATCCTCGCGCCTGATCTCTCAGCCATCGCTTTGCCTTAGCCAAATCGCGAGTAATCACAATCGGATATTTCTCGCGAAGCTTGTTCAAGATGTCTTGCGATGATGCCAGCTCTAGGTCTAGCACCTGCCTAATGAGCTCAGAAACATTTTCTGCACGAAAGGATCTCATTGAGACTGAAAGATGCAAAGCGTCGTCGGTGGTGATATTTCCACGCGATTTGATCTTTTCTAAAGCCGGCCCTGCTGCGTAGTCACCGTCCGTCAGTCTCGAGGACACGTAAATTCGCCATTCTGGAAAGTATTGTTCGAGCGAACCGATCCATTCGCTAATTCCTGCTTCTCCTTTGTTTATCTCCTGACCTCCGCCGACGAGGCATACCACCACCGCCCAATCGGGATGCCTATCAAGACAAGAAATCAGAAACTTGGGCTCAGAATGCTCGAAATCTGAGATTCCCTTCTTTTGGCGCATGAATGACGCCGTTTGGTCAAGGTTCCAGGCGCGCTGAGCCTCGTCGAAAATCGCGACGTGCTCAATGGGGGGCCGGCTCGGATCCCTGAGGCATTCGTCACGGAATTCGTGGACGTTCTGAATGAAGGCTTTAACCTTTCGTCTGGCTTCACCTAGCTTCAGCCTTGCGCCTGGGATTCTTTCGTTGAGTACATGATCGCGAGCAAGTGCCTCTCGCAGAACCGCAACTAAGGGGCCGTTTCCCGAAAGAAAAACGCTATAGAAACTATCGTCCTGGTCGCGGTGTCTAGTTGCGATATTGAGCCCAACTAGCGTCTTACCTGCGCCTGGTACTCCGGTTACGAAACAGATCGACTTGAACTGTCCTTCTCGGGAGGTGTGAATGATTTTCGAAATAATTTCTGAGGTTGCGGTGAGGTTGATCGCAGTTGCGTCGTTGCGGGAAATCTCATCGACGGTGTGTCCCCCATATAGAGCTTGGGCGGCTTCGACGATGGTCGGAGTTGGACGGTACCTGCCCTCTTGCCACTTGAAGGGATCTATTTCAGGGTCGTTCTTGGCAAACAACAAAACCCGATCTATCACACTCGCCAGCGAAACCACGTTACTGCAGATTGGGTAGAGAAGCTTGTCGTGGGATTGCGTCAGAGAGATCTTGCAATCGAATGAGGCTGCTTCGGTTGCGATAAGAACAGGCGCGACGAATGGCTCGTTGCTCGTCTCGTGGAAATTCTTTAGGTCCAGAGCATAGTCCCAAACCTGGTCCAGAGCCGCGGAACTAAACTGTTTCTCATCAACCTTGAACTCCAAAACGAAAATCACCGGTCCAGTTATGAGGACGACGTCTATACGCTTCCCCATCCGCGGGATGGAATACTCGAAGGAAATGAACCCTTCTCGTCTGGCGAGAACGTTTTTCAGCGTGGAGATCTCTTGTAACCATGCACGCTTTTGAGTTGTTTCTAGAGTGAAGGGGTTGTTTGCGGCCAGCTTGCCAAGAATTTCGTCAGACGTAGAACTCAGAAATTCGGAAATTTGGGCCGAATAAAAATCTCTTTTCATCATCAGAGCAGCATGGATCGATCAGGAAAGATCACATATCTTAACAGACGACTGGTGTCGATTGAGATTGGCTTCGCACGCAGCCGACCTTAGTCAGGGCGGGAAGGCGACAGACTGGAACGATCATGTTTCGGTTGCGCTGTCTCCTCATTAGGGTAGCAGCGGCGGAATCTGAATCGCGCGTGAATGAATCGCGCGCTGAGTAAGGACCCTCACCTTCGATCCTCTCCCTGACAGGGAGAGGGGAAGAAAGAGCGTGTAGCCTAGACGGTTGCTCTAAGGTTCTTCTTCGCTGTCTTCCGTCCGGCGGTAACATTCGCAACAGATTACACCGTCACCCTCTGACGATTCGAGGTATGCGTCGTCGAAAAGTAGGGCGACCGGCTGTTCACATTCGATGCATCGTTTTGCTTCGGCCCATCCTGCGACGATGCTCACGGCGTCGTCGATGCTTGCGATGACGTACCGCAGACGACCTTGATCGAAGTTCGTTGCCTCCACTTCGATGGAAACCGGGCCACGCGTGATGCTTCCAATTCCTCGGCTATCTGGGGCCGCGCGCGCCGCCTGAAGCGCTCGCTCGATCGCTTGGGCTAGAGCGCCCAACATTTGGGCCGGAACCTTCGATCTTGAATTTCCGCGAATCATTGCGATCTGAACTCATCGACTTCCTCCGGGCGATTGAAATTCCTGAGTCTTGAACCTGGCCTGGGTGCGAAAAAATTGGAAGTGCGGGAGGAGGCGGATCTCAGACATCTTGGAATTTGGACCTCGGCCCGCGCTGGAGGCGCGACCTCCCCTGATAGAGGGAGCAGCCCCCAAGAAGGAGCCGGGATTCTTCGCTGCGCTCTGAATGACACAAAGGCAAGAATGCATATTGCGGAGGGGAAGAAGGAGCCGGGATTCTTCCCCACCGGCTGGGCTCAGGGCTTCGGCTGGTGGGAGGGGAGTTATTCAGACGCGCTCTGAATGACGCAAACAGCAGAATGAAGTTCGAGTGTCAGACATCGCGATTGATCCGTGGTTGCGGCTGCATCGACTGGCGTCGAGAAAGATCCGGGGTCCCTCGGCTTCGCTCGGGATGACACAAAGACTTGGAGGCGGGAAAAGAAAACGGACTCAGAAAATTTGAAGCGCACGTGAAATGAATCGCGTGCGGAATTCGGACCCTCGCCCTTCGGCAGGCTCTTCGATCCTCTCCCTGACTGGGCGATGGGAAGACGGAGAGCCGCTTAGTTATAAGAAATGTTTTGTGATAGTCATCCGGGCTGATTGAGACTTGCAACTTTGCGGCCGCGTCGGCGGCTGCGGTCTGGGGAGCCTGCGGAAAACTTGTCCTCACGTTTTCAGCGCTGGTGGTTGACGATTGCCATTGCCCTTGGCGCGGCTGGGTGCGTTTCGGTCGCGGCGCTCGCCGACGACTGGGGGATGAAGGAATCGAACTCGAAGATTCCGCCGAGCAGCGTCTTCAATGCGGTCTCGACGCCCGCTCACGAAATCAACACCGTCGCTTTTTTCGTCATCGCGATCACGGCGGTGATTTTTCTGATCGTCGGGGGCCTGCTGACTTACAGTATCGTGCGCTTTCGCGCGCGCCCGCTTGACGACGGGCGCGAGCCGCCGCAGGTCTATGGCAGCAATCCGATCGAGTTCGCGTGGACGACGGTCCCGGTCCTCATTGTATTGGTGCTCATCCTGATAACGGCCCGTACCATATATGTGGTGCAGGCGCCGGTGCGGCCGCCCGACGCGCTGAGCGTCCACGTGATCGCGCATCAATGGTGGTGGGAGTTCCGTTACCC
>PMOH01000085.1:2656-9396 GCA_003161515.1 Deltaproteobacteria bacterium | reverse complement strand
GCGTTCGGCGACTTCGTCGTCTTTGCGCCGCCGAACAACCCGGTCGTCGCGCTCGAGCCGTACACGTGCGCGCCTGACGCCTTCAATCTCGCCGCGCGCGGCGTCGCGGCCGGGATGCGCGAACTCGCGCCCGGGCAGACTTTCGAAGCTGGCTTCGAGATTCGCCTCAACGTCCCTTGAAGCGCGGATCGCGTCGCTGCGCCAGCGCCGCAGCGCCTTCGCGAAAATCTTCGGTGAGCAACAGCGAGCTCTGCGCCAGCACTTCGAGCTCCTGGAAGGTCATCTTGTCCAGCCCGTGACCTTTGTCGATGATCCGTTTCGCGAGTCCGACTGCGAGCGGCGCGTTACGCGCCATCTCGCGCGCCAGCTCTTCGGCCGCCGCAAGATGCGTCCCTTCGGCGACGACGCGATTCACCAGCCCGATCTTTTCAGCGTCGGCCGCTTCGATCATTCGCGCAGTCATGATCAGTTCCTTCGAGCGCGCGTAGCCTACTGTCCGCGTCAGCCGCGTGGTGCCGCCGACGTCGGGGACCAGCCCGATGCGCACTTCGGGCATCCCGAGCCGCGCGCCGGTCGATGCGATCCTCGCGTCGCACGCGAGCGCCAGCTCGAGTCCGAGTCCGCCGACGAAGCCATGCAGCGCGCCGATAACCGGCTTCTCGATACTCTCGATCCGATTCAGCGACGCCTGCGACTCCGCGACGAAGCGCCGAAAGCGCTGCATGTCGGGCCCCCCGCCCTGCCCACTCTGCGCGCCGCTGTCGTTGCTTAGCGAAGTGAAATCGATACCCGCCGAAAACGCCTGCCCCTCGCCATAAATGATGATCGCGCGAACGTCGTTGCGATCGACCTCGTCAATTGCCTCGGGCAGCGCGCGGAGCATCGCCTGGTTAATCGCATTGCGTTTCTCAGGCCGGTTGAGCGCGATATACGCGATCTCACCTTCGACTCGAACCTTGATTGGATTTTCAGCCATGACAAATACCTCGATTGTTATTGAAGGTATCGCGCACCCGCGAGAAGCGCGCAACTGTTAATCGCCTGCGCGGCGGGCGGCAGGGGTGACCCCTGCACCCAATGTGAGGCGCAAAGTTGCGCGAGGCGCGCTACTTTGCTCTCAGGGGCGGTGACTCGTTGGCGTTCCTTGGACGGAAACGGAACCTTCGCCAAGAGGAAAGAGAGCGATTCGTACCATATTTGGTGGGTTTGAGATGGCCCGGCTACCACCGGTGGGTTCGTTCCGTCAGAAATTGTTTTTGACAGAGGCTGGCGTAGCCCGGTTGGCGGCGAGGCCGGCGAGTGTGGGGCATTCTGACGGTTGACCATACACCTAGTAGTAGCACGTAAAATTGGGCGTGGTCAGGCTAAAAAGTTCATCCCCAAGCAGCGCTAGATCTCCTACGACCGTCGCGTCGTAGATGGCATGCTGGGCAATTCGCGATGTGCAGTCAATTGGTTCATCAATGTTCTCGGCCGCCGGTGTAATGAGATACCAGCGGGCGTCCGCTGCCGCACGAAGGTGCGCGGGATCAAGGCCACGATCCCAATTACAATCAGCACCGAGGCAGCGTGTGAGGCCTAGAATACGTCGATTTTCCCCCGCGCATTTCGTTTAGGAAGCCACCCTTGGCCTGCGACTATAGAGGGAAGCCTAGGAAGCTTTTGCCGGAGGAACCTAGCAAATATAGCGTACTGAACGTTAGCTTAGGCAGACTTGTCGATGATTCGACAAATGATCTCAAGTGCGCCAACTCTTCCTCACTCCGGAAGGCAATATGATCGTCAAAGACCACCACCAAAATGTGTGTTGAGGTATATTGTCCAGTTGCTTTTTTGTCTATTCGTTCGAGAATCAATCGTATTTGCTCTTTCACCATGTCATCACGCCGTACCGTTTCATTCTCGACCTCGATGACCTCGGTGCGATGCCCCGAATTCTTAGTAACGGTCCTGGTGATTCGTCCAAATAAATTTACATGCCCCCGCTCGCTTAGCACCTTCATTCGTCGCGACTCATCAAGTCCATCTTTCGCGTAGGTGAACTCCACATATAGCGCGGGCGTCGATATGTCGTCGGAAGAGGTTCTAACAATCGCGTCATAGTTATTCGCATCTTCGAGATTCGGCTCGCAAACCACATCTTTACGATTTGCGAACAAATGCTGAACCAAAAGAGCCAGTGGTCTTATCTCCTCATAATATTTCTTCTGAAGTCTGGTCCATTTCAGACGAGACTCTCTACTAAGCTCGTCGGATCCTGTGAAATGCTTATTGACGGCCTCGACCAGATCCGTCAGCTGTTCAGGAGTCCTAGGCAAACCGAGATTCAAAGACTCGAAGAACTCTTCGACTCTAGACGTAGCGGACATTCGCTTCATAGGTAGCGATGCGTTGGGCCAGCGTGACGATTCTATCTACTGGCCCGAGATAAGCCGATCGATCTCACGTCTCACGGCTTCAATAGGACCTTCATTACGTTGTCTTTTCTTGCGTTGAAGATTTCGTAGCCTTTGGCGGCTTCCGATAGCGGCATTATGTGGCTTATCAGGGGCCGGGGATTTAGGGTGCCTTTCTCAATCAGCCTCGATAGTTGGGGGATGTGGGCGTTGATGTTGGCTAGGCCTGCCTTCAGGGTTAGGTCGCGCATGAAGGCGTAGCCGATTGGGAAATTGAATGACGGGGCGGCGAAGGCGCCGATTGCTGAAACTGTGCCGCCGCCGCGGACTGACATTATTGCGGCGGTTAGGGCGGACTCGTTGCCTACCGCCTCTATTGTTACGTCGGCACCGCGGCCTTCGGTGCGATCGAGGATCGTTTGATTCGCTGTTTCAGTATCCACACCTATCGCGCCTAGTTTGCTCGCTAGTTCGAGGCGGTAGGGGATGCTGTCCACCGCGATTATTTCGGCTGGGCCGAATAGCTTTGCGGTCATCACGGCGCATAGGCCTACCGGGCCGCATCCGAAGATTGCGACTGTGTCGCCGGGGCGGATGTTGCCGTTGGTCGCGCCGAAGAATGCCGTCGGCAGTATGTCGGCGAGGAAGACTGCACTGTCGTCGTCAATTGCGTCGGGGAGCGGGTAGCAGGTGTAGTCGGCCATCGGGACGCGCACCGCTTCCGATTGCTCGCCGCCCAGCCATCCGAGTTTGCCGGCGGAACTCGAGCCGTAGCCGAAAACCGCGGAGCCGCTCTCGGCGCATTGCGAGGGTTGTCCGCGGCGGCAGAAGAAGCATCGGCCGCATGCGACCAGGCCCGAGACGACGACGCGCTGGCCTTTCTTGAGGTGCTCGACGCCTGCGCCGACTTCCTCGATCACGCCGACGCCTTCGTGGCCGAGCACGAAGCCGGGCTCGATGGGAAAAGCGCCGTGATAGAAGTGCAGGTCGGAGCCGCAGATTCCGGCGCGGGTGATTCGCACGAGCGCGTCAGTGGGGGTTTGCAGCGCGGGGTCATCGACGCGCTCGACGCGCACGTCGTGGGGTCCGTGGAAGACTGTTCCCTTCATAATCTCACCCCTAACAAGAAAGTGGCGACCAAAACAATGCGAATCGCCTGCGCGGCGGGCGGCAGGGGTGACCCCTGCACCCAGTGAGAAGCGCAAAGTTGCGCGCGGCGCGCTACTTTGCTCTCAGGGGCGGGGCGGGTTTGCAGGGGTGGCGAAGCGCGTGGTAATTCCAATGGCTGATACCTGGAGGCTCCTATGATTCAGAACGTCAAGAAAATTCTTGCCCCGATCGACTTCTCGGAACATTCGATGAATGCGATGCGGAGTGCGATGGAAATCGCGAAGGACGTCGGCGCCGAGGTTCACCTGGTGCACGTAATCGCGCCGCATCATCATTTTATCCCACTGCCCCTGGCGACCAATGTCGAGCAGAGCCGCGAACTCGCGCGTGAGGCCGCGATGATCGAGCAGGCGGAAGAAGAACTCGCACGCATCAAGAAGGACGAATTTGGCGATTCGAAGAAGGTCCTTACGTTCGCCGTGGTCGGGCATCCGGTTCAGAAACTGGTCGACTACGCGAAAGAGCAGTCAATCGACCTGATCGTGATGGCGACGCATGGGCGCAGTGGGATCGAGCATGCAGTGCTTGGCGGGACGACTGAGAAGCTGGTGCGCAGCGCGCCGTGCTCGGTCCTCGTCATCCGAGCGCGCCAGCAGTAGTCGAGCGACTACATAATTCCCGGCGGTCGCGAGTGTATTACAGCATCGCGCGTGACCGCCGGCTTTTTTCCAGGAGAGTCAAATGAATCTTGAACAGCAGAAGGAACGCGCGCTCACATTTCTAAGAGGCCTCGAGAAGCCGGACGCGACGTCCTACCAGGATTTGCTCGCCGACGATTTCGAATTCGAGATGATGGGGCGGCTGCCCGGAGTCGCGCCGATTCGCGGCAAAGCTGCGTTTCTGAAATCGACACCGCCGATGTTGAAGGCGATGTTTCCCAACGGCTTGAACATCAAGCTGATTTCCGTGATTGCCGAGGGGCCGCACGTCGCGGTTCAGGCCGAATCAGACACGACGGCGGGCAACGGCAAGAAATACGCGAACCGGTATCACTTCTACGTCCTGTTCAAGGGCGACAAGATTGCGCAGGTGCGCGAGTACAACGACACCAATCACGTGCGCGAAGTCTTCATGAGCTGATGGAGCGCTTCGCGCTCTTCGGAGACCGGTACCGGCTTCGCGTGNNGTGCGCGAAGCTGTCCGAGGCCCTTCCTCCCGTCGCTAACACTCGCGTCGTCAGGGTGACAAAGGAGGCTCGCGTTGCTCGCTTCGTAAGGGTGAGACCCAAAAAATGACCAATATGCACGATGCGGTCAGGAAGTAGCAGAAACGAGACTCTAACGCTGATGGGCTTGGAGAGCCGTTGCGAAAGGAAAGATTAGGGCCAGGCAGATTGCTCCACCCGGCCCGTTAGCCAACCGGGAAAAGGGGGGCAAACCCCGGCCAGCCTCTGCATTGTATACAAGTGCACGCTCGTTGCAATAACAATCAGGATGGTTCGATTGCTGGTTTTCGACCGCTTTTGCGCAGCGCTCAGAGCGAACCGCCGCCTAGCGCGGGGATGAAATGGACCTCGCTGTCCTGGTTAACCAGATCGAGAACGCCGCCGGTGGCTATCTCGCCGTCGATGGAAACCGCGATCGACGGGCGGATGTCCCCATCGTGAAGTAACTGCTGGTCGATTCCTGGAAACTGTTGGCCAAGATGCAGGACCAGCTCGCGGATCGATTTACCGGGGACGTCAACGCGTTCGATGCCACCAGTAAATTTGCGTAGCAGTGAGGGAATGATGACGGTCGGCATAAAATTGGAAAGGGCGAGCGTCTTCGCCCGCCCCTTCTTGATCAGATGTGATCAATCCGCCGCGGCGGAATGTTTTGTCGAGTCGCGATGCTTCAGCATTGCCTTGAGCAGCTTCGGCGGCGACATCGGCGTCTCGAGCATTCTGACGCCGACGGCGCGATAGATCGCGTTGGCGACGGCCGCGACCGGCGGAACGATCGATACCTCGCCGACGCCGCGCACGCCCAGCGGATGGCCGGGGTTGGCTTCTTCGACGACGACAGTTTCAATCATCGGCAGGTCGAGGCAAGTCGGCATCCGGTAGTCGAGGAATCCCGAGTTACGCAGCGTGCCCTTGTCGTCGTAAAAATATTCTTCGTTGAGCGCCCAGCCGAGTCCCTGCGCGGTGCCACCCTGCATCTGTCCTTCGACGTAGCTCGGATGAATCGCCTTGCCCGCATCCTGCGCGACGGTGCATCGCAGGATTTGTATTTTGCCGGTATCGGGATCGACCTCGACGTCGACGCAGGTCGTCGCGAATCCAGGTCCGACGCCGCGCGCATTCACGCTCGCGCGACCGGTGATAGGACCGCCGGTGCGGGGGAAGCGGGGCGCGAGCTGTTTGATCGACATCGGCGGCACTCCGTTGCCTTTCGCGTGGAGCTTGCCGTCGCGGAATTCCACCTCGTCGGGCTTTTTCTCCCAGACCTTGGC
Source organism: Deltaproteobacteria bacterium (assembly GCA_003161515.1). Taxonomy (GTDB): domain Bacteria; phylum Desulfobacterota; class Binatia; order Binatales; family Binataceae; genus Binatus. Next base: position 3,394 of record PMOH01000085.1, on the reverse strand, counting down.
GGCGCGCTCGATCAACTGGCGCTCGGCGTCCTTGGCGGCTTCGTACACTGCCATCCCGGTTGCGAAGGTGACGCGGCTGCCGCCAGTCACGTCGGTATGGCCGATCGAATCGGTGTCGGCGGTGATCGGGCGCACGTCGGTCACGGGCAGACCGAGAACTTCCGCGGTGATCATCGCCATCGAGGCGCGCGAGCCGCCGATATCCGGCGAGCCGGTCACGACGCTGGCGGTTCCGTCGGCGTGGATATTCACGGTGGCCGACGATTGCATCCCGGCGTTGAACCAGAAGCCTGAGGCGACGCCGCGTCCGCGGAACTTGCCGGTCAGCTTCGACTTGTAATGCGGGCTGTTCTTGATTCCTTCAAGCGTCTGGATCAATCCGATGCGCTTGAACGGAGGGCCGACGACTTGCGCGTCGCCTTCTTTGACCGCGTTCTTGAGGCGAAAGTCGATCGGATCGATCCCGCACTTCTCGGCGAGCTCGTCGATGACAGTCTCGGAAGCAAACGCGGCGTTGGTCGCGCCCGGCGCGCGATAGGCCGCGGTCTTGGGACGATTGACGACGACGTCGTACGCGTCGATCACAAAATTCTCGACCGTGTACGGAGCGATGATGCACATCGCACCCGCGCCGACTGGCGAGCCGGGGAACGCGCCGGCCTCGTACGCCATCCAGATTTCGGCGGCGACGAGTTTGCCGTCCTTGGTCGCGCCCATCTTCACTTTGATCTTCGAGCC
>PMOH01000085.1:264-2633 GCA_003161515.1 Deltaproteobacteria bacterium | reverse complement strand
ACCTTGATGTGGCCGACCGGCATCCCCAGCACCTGAGCGCTGAGCGATCGCACGTCGAACGCGCCCTGCGTCGAGCAGTAGATTGTCGCCTGTCCGTCTGAGTTGTAGATGCCGACGGCGTTGTGCGGCTCGATGTATCCCTGGTGGACCATCGCGGTGTGGAACTCGCGCTCGATCACGTAATCCGCCGACTTGAATCCGGCCGCGACGTCGCCGCGCTTGAACTGGTAGTGCTGCGCGACGTTGGTCGGCTTGTCGCCCTCTTCCTTGTTGCGGAGATCCTTGAGCAGGATCGTTGCGCCCGGCTTGGTCGCGACATCCACCGTCATCACCGGAAACAGCACTTCGTATTCTACTTCGATGAGGCGCAGTGCTTCTTCGGCGATATGCGGACTGGTCGCGGCGACGGCGGCGATCGCATGGCCGTCGTAGAGCACTTTGTCGTGCGCGAGGATATTCATCGACAGGTACATCGGGTTGATGACCATCTCGCCGGACTGCTCGAGCTTGTTCTCGGCCTTCGGCAGATCCTTGCCGGTGACGATCGCCTTGACGCCGGGGAGCTTGAGCGCCTTGTCGATATTGATCGATTTGATATTCGCGTGCGCGTGCGGGCTGCGCAGCACCTTGCCGTGCAGCATGCCGGGGAACGCATAGTCGGCGCCGTACTTGGCGCGGCCGGTAACTTTGTCAACGCCGTCGTGCCGAATCGGACGGGTGCCGATAACTTTGAAATTGCCAGTCGTAGTTGATGCCGCCATGAGTTACCTCTCGAATCGATTCGGTGATCTTATCGCGCGGCCGCTTTGCCTTCGCCTTGCGAGCGGATATCCGCGGCGGCGTCGAGCACCGCCTTCACAATTTTGTCGTAACCGGTGCATCGGCACAGATTCCCGGCGAGTGCGTAGCGAACCTCAGGCTCGGTCGGTTTCGGATTGCGATCGAGCAGCGACTTCGCCGATATCAGGAACCCGGGCGTGCAGATGCCGCATTGCAGGCTCGCGTGCTCGAGAAACTTGTTCTGCAAAACGCTGAGCACGCCCTGCGTGGCGAGTCCTTCGACGGTCGTGATATTTTTGCCTTGCGCCTCGACGCCGAGCATCAGGCACGAGTCGATCGCGCGGCCATCAACCAGCACGGTGCATGCGCCGCAATCGCCGGTCAGGCATCCTTCCTTCGAGCCGGTGAGTTCGAGCACGTCGCGCAGGGTTTCGAGCAAGCTTTGGCGCGGCTCGCAGAGGAACTCGACCGTTTCGCCGTTGATGGTCGCTTCTACCAGGGTCTTTTTCATAGCTCTATGCCGTATGTGTGATTCAGATTTTTTTCGCGCGTTCGGCGGCGATAGTCAGCACACGGCGCGTCAGTACGCCGGCGACGTGGAGCCGAAATTCGATCGTTCCGCGCATGTCGTCGATAGGCTTGCAGACCTCGCTCACCAGGTGTCCGGCGGCCTCGAGGCTCGCGTCGTCCAGTTTCTTGCCGATGAGCCCTTCAGCGGCCTTGGTCTCGAGCAGCGGAGTCGCCGCGACAGCGCCAAGACCGATGCGTGCAGCCTTCACCTTGTCGCCGTCGAGCGTGACGGAAGCTCCGACGCCGACGACCGCGATGTCCATTTCGTTGCGCGGGATGAATCGCAGATACGCGTCGCTCGAATGCGGAGCGGGCGCGGGAATCAGCAATTCGACCAGCAGCTCGCCGGGCTTGAGCACAGTGCGTCCGGGCGACACGACAAAATCCTCGACCGGCACTTCGCGCTCGCCGGATGGGCCGACGACTCGGGCGCGCGCGCCGAGCGCGATCAGCGCGGGCGTCGTGTCTGCGGCCGGGGATCCGTTGCACAGATTGCCGCCGACTGACGCCCGGTTCTGAATCTGCAGCGAGCCGATCAGATGCGCCGCCTCGGTCAGGCCGGGGTAATGCTTGCGCATCACGTCGCTCTGGCTGATGTCGATGCACGCGACGGCTGCGCCGAGGCGCAGTCCCTTTTTCGCATCGAAGGAGAGCGCCTGCAATTCCTTGATTTTTTTGACGTCAACCAAATGCCCGGTGCGGCGGACTCCAGCGCGGAGCTGGATGAGGATGTCGGTGCCGCCGCATAGCGGGCGTGCGTTCTCGCCGTGGGCCTTGAGGATGCTGACGGCCTGGTCGAGCGTGCTCGGGGCTTCGTAATTGATAGCGTGCAACGGTGGAGAACCTCCGGGTCGAGCTAAGACTATACCCGCCTTTATTCCTTGGATAGCGTACTTGCCGCGCGCTGAAAAGAGCGGCGATTATGCGGCGCGCTTGCGCGGAATGCTGCATGCGTTCGCGACCGTATCAGCCAAAGGAGCGCTACGCGATTTCAGAAACCGGTACCGGCTTCGCGTGCG
>PMOH01000085.1:0-246 GCA_003161515.1 Deltaproteobacteria bacterium | reverse complement strand
ATGCGCATCGCGCATCGCCACCTGGTTGCGGATTAGTGGCCGGATTGGACCATCTTCTGGGGGGTGAAGAAGTTGCGGTCGACCGCGCCCATGTTTACGAACAGGCTGTCGTTCTGAGTGGCCGGTCCCGGTGAATAGACCACGGTCGAAAAGCCGCTGGTAATGTCTTCATCGACCAGCGCGGTTTCGAACATGCGTTTGAAGGGCCAGATTGCGACCGTCGAGTTGGGGAGAGCGCGGTCGCGA
>PMOH01000363.1 GCA_003161515.1 Deltaproteobacteria bacterium | reverse complement strand
CACCCCGACCATTTCAACTCGCTTTCTTAATTATCCGCGCGGTTCGCTTTTTTTCCGCGCAATTGCGATTGCCGCGTAAAATTTTCTTAGTTCCAAAAACCTCCGAATCGCGCGGGTTTCTTTCTCTGCGAAAACTGATGGCATAGTTTTCGCTTCTTTTGCGCAATACCTTTTACTAAGGGGAGTTTCCTACCGCTTTAACTTTTCCTGAAAAAAGCGCGGAGAGATAAATTTGGATACCAACGGGAATTTTGGAGGCGCCAGTTTTCAGCGCCTGCGTATCGCACAGGTCGCTCCTCTCTATGAAAGCGTGCCGCCCAAACTTTACGGCGGCACTGAGCGTGTGGTTTCGTACATCACCGAAGAACTCGTGCGACGTGGCCACGAAGTTACGCTGTTCGCTGCCGGTGACTCTCAAACCAAAGCAAATCTCGTCCCGGGATGTCCGCAGGCGCTGCGACTTCACGGCAAGCCGGAACTCGGATGCTCTTTGCAGTTGGCAATGCTCGCGGAGGTTTTCGAATCGGCTCGCGAGAATTTCGACATCGTGCACTCTCACGTCGATTATTGGTCATTTCCGTTTGGTAGTCTGGCGAATGTTCCGAGCGTCTCCACGATGCATGGACGACTCGACATTCCCGACCTTTTCCCGGTGTACCATCGATTCCGTGAAACACCGCTGGTGTCGATTAGCGATTCGCAGCGCGCGCCGCTGGCGGAGATGAATTGGGCAGCGACCGTGCATCATGGGATGCCGCGCGACCTGCTGCGCTTCAACCCGCACGGCGGAAAGTATCTCGCTTTCGTCGGACGGATATCGCCCGAAAAAGGAATCGACGTCGCGATCGAAGTCGCGCTCAGGTCTGGAGTGCCACTCAAGATAGCGGCGAAAGTGGACGCCGTCGACAAAGAGTATTTCACCAACGTGATCGAGCCGCTCATCAAGCCGCCGATGATCGAGTATATCGGCGAGATCGACGACGTGCAGAAAAGCGAATTTCTCGGCGGCGCACTCGCGCTGATCTTCCCGATCAACTGGCCCGAACCGTTCGGCCTCGCGATGATTGAAGCGTTAGCCTGCGGCACCCCGGTCATCGCGCGTCCATGCGGATCGGTTTCCGAAGTGATAAGGCCCGGCGTCACCGGATTTCTCGCAAGCGAAATTGACGAGCTGGTCGCCGCCGTCGCCAGGATCGATTCGATCCCGCGCGATCGAGTCCGCCGCGAGTTCGAGGACCGCTTCACCTCCGAAGTGATGGTCGCGAAGTACGAGCGCGTCTACCATCGCCTGATCGGCATGGACGCGATCGCGCCCGAATTCGAAACCCAGCAAGCCGCTGTCGGCCGATAGACAGCCCGCGAGAACTAGCTATCGAAACGGGGGATGAACTATTCAGCCTGCCCGCGCCGGATTTGACGTGCTACATTGCAGTATGGACTCCACTCAGGACTCGTCCGCGTCCCTTATAGTGGGGCGGGCCGCCGTGCCCGCCCTCCGCGCGCCAAAAACAATTTTTGACGGAACGAAACTACCCTTGGTGTATCGTCATCCCGAGACCACTACATATGGTATGAAATCGCTCTTTTCGCCCAAACTCGACGACCCAAAATCGCGCCAGTTTGCCATCTCGGCAGACTGAAACAGTACGCAAAATGGCAGAACGCAGGCCTACCGCCGAGCCGGCGCAAACCGTCGTCAAAGTTGGCTCCGACTATTATGTGCTGGCGTCGTCGCTCGCCTCGCGCCGCTCGAGCCAGGTGCTCGCCAACGGGCGAAGTTTCGCGGTCTTCGAGACTGCCGGCGATATCATAGATTCGCCGCTCGAAGCGCTCGGATTTTTCAACTCCGACACGCGGCATCTGAGCCGCTTCGAGATGCTGATCGCCGGCGCCGAGCCTTACTTTCTGAACTCCTACCTGAGCGACGACCGCGCACAATTCCGCGCGACGCTCACCAACGCCGACCTCGGAAAGAAAGGACAGCCGGATTGGCTGCCGCGCAACTCGATCAGGGTAAATCGCGGATGGGTTCTCGATGACGACTCGCTCTACCATCGGCTCGCGCTGCACAATTACGTCGGCACAGCGGTCGATATCGAAATCGATTTTTACTACGCCGTGGATTTCGCGGACGTCTTCGAAGTTCGCGGTCTGCGGCGCAAACGTCGCGGCGAAATGTTGACTCCCTCGGTTGGCGACAACGGCGTCGAGTTGCGCTATCGCGGCCTCGACAACTGTGTGCGCTCGACCGAGATTCGCTTTGATTCCACTCCTGCCGAGATAAACGAGAATCGAGCGGTGTTCGTGATTCATCTCGAGCCGGGCGAAAACCGCGAACTTGAATGCCAGGTCACGGCCAGCGGTCAAGCACAACCGGTTTCGGGCCTCGCGGTGAGGCGCGCCGCCAACTTCGGCGCCGCGCTCGAAGGACGGCAATCCGAGCTGTCCGCGTTCCGCAGCGGATGGGCCGGCATCACGGCGAGCAACAGCGAGTTCTCGTCGATGATTCGGCGGTCGGCAGTCGATCTCACGTCGATTATAACCGACGGCGCCAATGGCGACGCGTTCATCATGGCCGGCGTTCCATGGTTCGCCACGCTCTTCGGCCGCGACAGCATCATCACGGCGCTGTCGATATTGCCGTTCCATCCTGAAATCGCGAAACGTACCTTGCGCACGCTGGCGCGGCTGCAAGGCGAGACCGTCAATGAGACGCGCGACGAGCAGCCCGGCAAAATCATCCACGAGATGCGCAGCGGCGAGATGGCGGCGACGGGCGAGATACCCTTCGGCCGTTATTACGGCAGCGTCGATTCGACTCCGCTGTTTTTGTGGCTCTACGGACGCTGCGTCGAATCGACCGGCGATCTCAATCTCGCCAAAGAACTGTGGCCCAACGTCGAACGCGCGATCCAGTGGATCGAGCGATGGGGCGATCGCGACGGCGACGGTTACGTCAAATACCGCCGCGAAACTCCTCAGGGTCTGGCGAACCAGGGCTGGAAGGATTCCGACGACGCGATCTTTCATCACGACGGCGCGCTTGCGCGTCCCCCGATCGCGCTCGCAGAAGTACAGGGCTACGTTTATGCGGCGTGCACCTGCGTGGCGTCTATCGCGGCTCGTCTCGGACATGTTCAGGAAGCAAATCGGCTGGCTATGCGCGCCGCGTCGCTGAAGCGATCGTTCGAGCGCGACTTCTGGCTCGAGCCCGAGGGCATGATCGCGCTGGCGCTGGATGCCGATGGAAAACCGTGTCGCGTGATGACTTCGAACGGCGCCCACTGCCTGGCGACCGGGATCATCGACGACGAGCGCGCGGCCGTGATGTGCAAACGATTGCTCGCCGACGACATGTACTCGGGATGGGGAATCCGCACGCTCTCGGGCAAAGAACCACGCTACAATCCGATGAGCTATCACAACGGCTCGGTGTGGCCGCACGACAATGCGATGGCGGCGCTCGGGCTCGCGCGCGCCGGCGATTACGCGGGCGTCGTCAAAGTCGTCGAAGGGCTGTTCGACGCGTGCGAGCAACTCAACACCTCGAGTCTGCCCGAACTGTTCTGCGGCTTCCGGCGCGAGGTCGGCCTCGGGCCTACTCCATATCCGGTCGCGTGCTATCCGCAAGCGTGGTCGGCGGCGAGCGTGTTCATGCTGCTGCAGGCGATGCTCGGGATGCGCGTGCTCGGATTCGAGCGTCGCGTCGTGTTCGACACGCACCTGATTCCGGCGTGGCTGGATTGGCTCAGCATCGACGGCCTGAAGGTCGGCGACGGCAGCATCTCGTTCGTATTGCGCCGGTCCCCGAACGGCGCCGCAATCGAAGTGAAAGAAAAGTCCGGCGGTGTCCGCGTCGAAATATGATCGTGCTAGCGCGCCTGCGGCGTTTCTTTTGCCGATGGCGTCGCGATCGCACTGTCAGTCGGAGTGATACTGTCGGTTGGAGTTATCGACGGGGTCGGAGTCAGCGTATCAGTCGGCGTATTCGACGGAGTCGGAGTTGCCGACGGTGTCGGCCGAATCCAGTTGATAGGCTCGCGGCCAAATACGAGCGTTGCACTTTGTCCGGCGCGCGCTTCGGTCATTTCGCCGGTGGTAACGAATCGGTTCGACTCAGGATCGAAAATTTCGGCGCTGGAAAGCGGCTTGTAGTCGGGATCCCATCCGCCCGCGATCAGCACGGTCCCGTCCGGCAGGAGCGTGGCCGAATGTCCGGAACGCGCCTCGGCCATCTCGGGTCCCGCGACGAACTGATGAGATTCCGGATCGTAAAGCTCGGACGATTTGTCACCGCGTCCGCCAGCAATCAGCACTCGTCCGTCGCCGAGAAGCGTCGCGGTGTGTCCGGCCCGACTCTGATTCATTTTCGGCCCGGCGCTCACCGCCTGCCCCAGTTCGTCGAAGATTTCGCTGGTGTCAACAGCGCTGCTTCTCTCAAAAGGACAACCGCCGGCGATCAGAACGAGGCCGTCGCCCATCAGCGTCGCGGTGTGATACAGCCGATTGTCGTCGAGCTTGCCGGCGAACTGAAACTTTCCACTGGCAGGATCGTAAACTTCGAGCTTCTGAAATCCACCGCCCGCGATCAACACGCGGCCACTGCGCAACAACGTCGCAGTCTGGCCATGACGGCTCGACGCCATCGCGCCGGTCTCGGCAAAAGTATTCGACTTCGGATCGTAAAGCTCAGCGGCCGGCGAGGCGCCTCCGACAATCAATACTTTGCCGTTTTGCAACGCCGTGAGAGTCGGCTCGTCGCGAGAGTATTTCATGTTCGGTGCGACCGTGAATTTGCCGGTGCCCGAATCGAAAATCTCGGCGGAACGCAGTATCCACGGCATCGCCGGCCCGGGGAACAGGTTCAGCGGGACCAGCAGCGTGTTGATGCCACCGACGATCAGTACTTTGTCCATCGCGATCGCGGCCGCAGAGAATTGGTCACGCCGCTCGTTCATCGCGGCGATTGGCAGGAATCGATGGAGCGCTGGATCATAGATTTCAGCAGAGCTAAGAACGCCCGGACTCTTTCCCGTCGGCAGATCGACGGAACCGGTACCGCCCGTAATCAAGACAATCGGTTTCAACGCCGCGGGCGTGGTCGTCGAGGTAGGCGACGCTTCGTGCACGCTGCCGGCGTCCCCACTTTCAACCGCGAAACTCGATGCAGAGAAAATGCCGAGCACAATCACAGACAGGATGCTCGCGCAAATCCGCGCAGCGAGTGGAACTCTCAGGCGTCGTTTCATCCCCTCACCTTGTCTGCGGCCGGACGAGCGTCCTCAGCCTCGATTGGCCACGGATTGTGCCGAACTTCATTCCATTGATCTTCGAGCGCCGATTGCTCGAGCGTCAGGCCGCGCGTTTCATCGATGAACAGTCCGAAGATCACGGCGCTCGGAATGCCAAGCAATGCGAGGTAGCGAACCACGCTCGCGAGTCCACCGAGCGGTCCGATCAACGCGGCGATCAGCACCTGCGCGAGCATCGAGAACGCGGCCGCGGTAATTCCCTGCGCGCCAATCATGGTGGTACGCAGCGCCGCGGGGAAAAGTTCGGTCGCGGCGGAATTCGCGCCGACCGTCATCACGTCAGACGCGATTTTGAACCAGCAATAGACGACCACCAGCCACATGAACGGCCAACTCACGAACGCCGGTGGCCCGAGGTAGAACGCGAACGCGCCGAGCCATGCCGCGCCGCCGACATAAGCCACCGTCGGCACGCGGCCGAACCGCTCCGAGGTCCACGCGCCCAACGGAAATCCGATCATGCCGACGCCCATTCCGGTGACCACCAGCGTGCTCGCAGCTACCGGCGAGAGCCCGAGGATCGAAACCGCCTGGTAGTAGAGCCAGCCGTTCACGGCAGTGCCCGCAATCGTGTCGAGCGCGGCGCAGGTCAGCAGCGTGATCGATCGGCGTCGATAGATCGGATGAAAGATATCGTAGAAATGAGTGCGCTTCGCGCTTCCGCTTGATTTTGCGCTCGTCCATTTCGATTGCGTCGGCAGCATCATCGCCACCGGTACTGCCAGCACTATGCCGGCCACCGACGGCGCCAGGAGCCAGCGCCACGAATAGTTCCACGCCAACAATGCGGGAATGATCAGATAGCCGAGGACGCCGCCGATTGCGCTCGCCAACGCTGCGGCCGCTTGTCCGCGAGCGCGCTGCTTGACCGGCAGTTCTTCGGCGAGCAACACGATCGCCGACGAGACCGATCCGCCGAGCAGTGCGGAAACCATTATCACGCACGCAGCGAATCCGGTGGCCGTGGGAGCCAACGCCGCGCCTCCGGCGAATATCGGTGCGAGGATCAAGGCGCCGAGAATCACCGGGCGGCGTCCGATGCGATCGGCCAGGCGCGCGAGCATCAATGAGCCGAATGCGGAAATTGCCATCCACGCAAAAAGCTTCGCGAGCTTGCCTTCATCCAGCGCGAAGCTCTTCGCGATCCACGGCGACGCGATGCCGACGATCGACAGCGTGTAACCCTGGTACAGCAGCAGAATGACGATCGCGGCGACCGTCGTGCTCGATCGCGGACCGCGACTCTCGCTCTCTGCCTTCGCTTTGACCTTTTGCTTAACCACTCAGCACACCGCGCCAAAATCAAGCGAAATCCGCGCCAACGTGAATTCGCTAGCTAATAGTCATCTTGACGATTGGGGAAGTCCAAAATTTCACACGATGCAGTTAGACGATCGGCTCACTCCGGAAAATCTCAAAGAAACAAGGATTGATAACAGGGCATGCACATTGCTTTCGATAAAGGGCCTTTTTCCCGCCCGAAACTTACTTCTATATCTGCGAAATTTACTAAGGACTTTTCTATGAACCTGGGCGAGGAAAAANNGCTGGCGTCGCCGCCGAAACTCGACCGCATCACGCGAATGATCGACGGCTGGTGCATCGCACTTTCGCGGCTTGCTGGTTATTCGGATACGCCTACCAGCAAATTAGCGGCGCTAAGTATCGTGATGCTGGCGCTTTACGCGCTTCAATCAGTCGCCAGCTTTTATCGTAACTATTGGGCTGGTCTTGCTGGCAACAAGCTGATCTTCGACCTTCAATGTCGTTTGTTCTCGCATCTGCAACTTCTTCCGCATTCATTTTTTGACAAAAATCCGAGCGGCGCGATCGTCTCGCGCGTGCTCAACGACGTTCAGCAGGCGAACGAACTCGTCGGATCCGCGCTAATCGACGTGTGGATGGACGCAATTTCGCTGACGCTGGTAGTCGCCGCTTTGCTCGCACTCAACTGGCATCTCGCACTCGTCGCGCTCTGCATCTCGCCGATGTGGGTCGCGTTCATGCGCTACTTCTCACCGCGAATCAAATCGGTGAGCCATCGGATGCAGGAGACCGTCGAGGAAATCACCGGCGAGGTTCACGAACGCGTCGCCGGCGCCAGCACGATCAAATCTTTCTGTCGCGAGGATCACGAAGTCGCGCAGTTCCGCGGTCAGACCGAGCGCCTGCTCGAACGTACGATCGACAAAGTGAGACTCGCCGCGCTGCAGGAGATGCTGGTTCAGCTGCTGACTCGCGCCGCACCGACGGTTGTGATCTGGGTCGGCGCACTGATGATCATTCGCGGCACCATGACGCTCGGCACGATGGTCGCGTTTTTCTCGTACCTCGGATTTCTCTATCTGCCGCTGGAGCGATTCGCCCAACTGTCGGTCGTGGTATCCGCATCGATGGCGGCGATAGAGCGCATCTTTGCGTTTCTCGACCTGACGCCCGAAATAACCGATCACGCTCTCAGCCGTCCGTTTGCGATTCGGAACGGGACGGTGCAGTTCGACGATTTGTCCTTCGGCTATGGCGGGCGCAACGGGAAATCGAAGGGTCTCGCGCTCGAAGGCATTGACCTGCACGTTCCCGGCGGCTGCCGGGTTGCGCTGGTCGGCAGATCAGGCGCCGGCAAGACCACGCTCGCGAGTCTGATCCCGCGGTTTTACGAAGCGACGCACGGACGCGTTCTGATCGATGGCCGCGACGTGCGCCATTACACGATCAAGTCGCTGCGCGAGCACGTGGCGCTGGTCGCGCAGGACGCACTGCTGTTCAGCGCGAGCATCAGGGACAACCTCCGTTATGCGCGCCCCGATGCGACCGACGAGATGCTGTTGCGAGCGATCGAGATGGCCAGCCTGCGAGAATTTGTCGAAGGCCTGCCCGATGGACTCGATACGATCATCGGCGAGCGCGGCTTCAAGATTTCCGGCGGTCAGCGTCAGCGCCTGGCGATTGCGCGCGCGTTCTTGAAGGACTCGAAGATAGTCATCCTCGACGAGGCGACATCTGCGGTGGACTCGGAATCGGAAAACGAGATTCACCGTGCGATGGAACGGCTGATGAGCGGGCGCACCGTGTTCATGATCGCGCATCGACTGCGCAGTGCAGTGACCGCCGACCTGATCGTCGTCATGGCCAATGGCCGCATCGTCGAGACCGGCCAGCACGCGGACCTGATTCGTCGCGGAGGCGCGTACGCGCGACTCTTCAACGAGCAAGCGCGCGGGCTATCGCTGGTGCCGCAACCGGTTCCGGGATACCGCCAGCGGCTGGCATCACTTTAGTTACGATCAGCCAAAAGCGCGGGCGTGTAAGATCTCCAGACCTACCGATTACTGGGTGGCAGTTTCGCAATTCCGTCAACCTAATCGCGTAAATTCTGCGCGGCCCCATTCTTGCTGACTCTTCTGCACGATTACTAATGGTCGTAGCGCAACTTACTAAAGGAGACTCAAACAGATGGACCTCAAATACGGAAAAGCATTGGTTGGTGCGATCGCCGCGGTGACGGTAAGCGCGTTCACAGTTCCGTTCTGCTCGAACGCAGCTGCGTCGACGGGCACGATGATCGGTAACCACGACGCTGGCTCGGCGATCCAGCTTGCACAAGCCGAGCAGGAAGAAAGCGTCGAGAGGAAGAGCGAGGAGAAGACCAAGGAAGTTCAAACTGGAACGGACTCCGCCCCTGGCGCAGTCACAGTCGCTCCTGGCTCAGTCGTCGTCGCTCCATCCGCTCCCGCCCCGGAAGTCTCGGGTGAGGTCGAGAAGAAGCACGAAGAAAGCAAGACCGTTGAGAGCGAGCATTCGGAGAACGGCATGGGCGTGAGTGGAAGCGTGGGCGTAACTTCGGAGCGTCGCGAGAATGATATGAGCAGCGATGCGAATGCCAACGCGGCTCCGGGTACGACGGTGGAACAAGAGCACTCGGAAGAGCACCAGACGAAAGAAAAGGTCGAACAGAACTAGTAATTCTTCAGAGAGGCACTCCTTCTCATTGGAATAATCGATGAGAAGGGGTGCCCTACCCTCACGGACATTTCCGCTATCGCGACTCTGCGGCCTCAGCGAGCCGGATCACCACATTATTCCCAGTTGCCTCAAAACCCGAAATGATCTTGGCTGGAAAGGAAGCTACTATACTTAATAGCTATGGCTTCCTATCAACCACGAACTGATTCTCAAATCGTTCCGCCGGCGCGGCGGCTGAGTCACATCATAATCGAAAACGTAATGCCTTCGGTTGACGGCGGCCGCTTTCCGGCAAAGCGAATTGCGGGCGAGCCATGCGTCGTCGAGGCAGATATCTTTCGCGACGGGCACCAGGTACTGCGCGCCGCGATAAAATGGCGTCGCAAGCAGGACGAGGCATTCGACGAGGCGCCGATGGCCGTGCTGGACAACGATCGGTGGCGCGGCGAGTTCATCCCCACCGACAACACGCGATACGTCTTCACGATCGAGGCGTGGACCGATCTGTTTGCGTCGTGGCTCGCGGACTTCACCAAGAAAGTGATGGCCGCGCAGCCGGTGGCGTCCGATGTTCTCGAGGGAATCGCTCTTGTCGAGAAAATGAAGTCTGCTGCGCGGGGAGCCGATCGCGAATTGCTCGAGCGAGCACTCGCGCGATTACGCAAGACGAACGACGGACCAACAGCGCTCGCAGTTATCAGCGAGCCAGAGATTTCCGCCGCCACCGAACGCGTCGGCGAGCGATTTGGCGCGACCCGATTCGAACCGCTCCTGGAGCTGGTGGTGGATCGCGAGCGGGCTCGGTTTGGAACGTGGTACGAAATGTTCGTGCGCTCGCAGGGGCTCGAGTCCGGGAAGCCCGGAACCTTCCGCGATGCCGAACGACGTCTGCCGGAGCTTCGCGACCTGGGTTTCGACGTCGTGTATCTCGCGCCGGTTCATCCGATTGGGCATACCAATCGCAAAGGCCCCGGCAATGCGCTGAACGGTAATTCGAACTTTCCTGGCAGCCCGTGGGCGATCGGTAGTGAGGCCGGTGGACACACGGCGATCGATCCGGCGCTCGGAACGATAGGTGACTTCGATCGTTTCAATGCTGCTGCCAACCGGTTGGGGATGGAGGTGGCGCTCGATTTCGCTATCCAGTGCTCGCCCGACCATCCGTGGGTGCGCGAGCATCCGCAATGGTTCCATCATCGGCCCGACGGCAGCATCAAGTACGCCGAGAATCCGCCCAAGGAGTACCAGGATATCTACCCGATCGACTTCGACACCTCCGACCAGCGCGGACTGTTCGAGGAGTTGATGCGGGTGGTGAGATTCTGGCGCGATCACGGCGTGAAGATCTTCAGGGTCGATAACCCGCATACCAAGCCGGTGCAATTCTGGAACTGGCTAATCAATGAGGTGCAGGCTACTCATCCGGAAGTGATTTTCCTGGCGGAGGCGTTCACGCGGCCGAAGATGATGAAGGCACTGGCTAAAGCCGGCTTTACTCAGTCGTATACCTATTTCACCTGGCGCAATAGCAAGTACGAACTGACTGAGTATCTGACCGAGCTCACGCAAACCTCTATGAAAGAATATTTTCGGCCTAACTTCTTCACCAACACGCCCGACATTCTCGCCGGGATGCTGCAGACTGGTGGGCGAGCGGCTTTCAAGATGCGGCAGGTGCTGGCTGCGACGCTGTCTCCCTCCTACGGTATCTACAGTGGATTTGAATTGTGCGAGAACCAGGCGGTGCCGGGCACCGAAGAGTACCTTAATTCGGAGAAGTACGAGATCAAAGTGCGCGACTGGAACCAACCAGGAAACATCAAGGAGTTTATCGGGCGGGTTAACGCGATTCGCCGCGACAATC
>PMOH01000256.1 GCA_003161515.1 Deltaproteobacteria bacterium | reverse complement strand
CGCGCATTCGGCGAGGAACTGTTCGACGCGTTCGTCGCCGACTACAATGATGCGCGTCCGGCGATCCTCGCCTTGGATTCGGACAACAGTAGCACGCAGGAAAAATCCAAATGAGGCGTGAAAGAAGAAATCGGTTTTTCGCAGCGGCGTTGTTCGCAATCGCGATCTTCGCCGCCGGATGCGCTGCCGATGACAAGCCGCCGGCGCCCGCGCCCGACGCCGGCCCGCAGCCGAAGTTGTTGTCCAACCTCAATGACGTCAACGCGGTCCCGGTCAATCCCTTCGCCATCAACCAGGTTCCGCAACGCGGCGAAGGCATGATCCTCGATCACGGCCCCGTGTCGGCCGGACCGCGCACCTATCAAACCGAACCCGGCATTTCGCGCGTAGTTGGTAACGAGGAAAACCCCGGGACGGTGCGTCTGCTCAACAGCAAAGCGGCCAAGTTCGGCAGTTTTTCGGGCGTGATTCTCGATCGCATTTACGCGCGGCTTATCGAGGCCGAGCGCACCGAGGAAATTTCGCGAACCAAACTACCCACCGAGATCAAAGCCGTCATCATCACCGCCGTCCTGGACAAACGCGGCAAACTCACCGAGCTAATCCTCGAGCAACACTCGGGCAAAGCAAAAATCGATAAGATGATGCTCGACGTCTGCCGAAAGAGCATCTGGTACGAAAATCCTCCGGTCGAAGCACTCTCCGGCGACGGCACTTATAAACTGACGATCAGATTGAAGCTGGAAAACTACGCGTCGAGCGACGAAATCCACTGGAACTTCATCACCGACCTGGGCCTCGGCATCAGCTAAGCGCCGCTTCCGGTTTCCGAAAATCGCGCAGCGCTTTTCTGCTTCTGCGCGATCCAACTACCCCTGAACTTTTGCGCCTGACCCTTCCAAATTTTCTATGCTACTCATGAGCCATGAGCCACTGTCACAATGCCCAGCCTTCGCGCGACCCCGGGCGACGTCGGCTCCCCGCAAAAACAATTTTTGACGGAACGAAACTACCCCTAGAGGGACGTCTTCCCAAGACCACTACATATAGTATGAAATCGCCGTTTTCGCCTGAACTAGCGAAACCAGAATCGCGCCAATTTCAGCTTCATCGCCTCGGGAGCGCATCCTTTTGACCCACCGGCAGCAGCCATCTGACCCTTCTGCTAGAATCGCCGCCGTGCAATCGCTCGACGACTACATCCCGCGCCCCGGCCTTTCCGTACCCATCGTCACGATTCTCGACGCTCGCGGCCGCATTCTTGAAGATCAGCAGCGCGCCGTCGTTCGCTTCGCGCTGCAGAACGGCGCCGGCGCCGACATAATCTTCGCCGCCGGCACGACCGGCGAATGGGATCGTATCGACAACTCGCGCCGCCAGGCGGTCGCGCGAATCGCGATCGAGGAATGCCGCCGTGCGCGCGCGTCTGCCGCGAAGAAAATCGAAGCATGGGCCGGCATCACCGCGCACACTCGCGCCGACACGCTCGACAATCTCACCCACGCTATCCACGCCGGCGCCGACGCAGTCGTCCTCGCGCCACTGTCGATCAACGACGTCGAACATCCCGCCGATTTCGTCGAGCGTGACATCGGCGCAGTGTTCAACCGCGCGGGCCGGATGCTCCCGCTGTTCCTCTACGACAACGCCGACATCAGCGAACCCGGGAAGTCGGCGCATCTGCATACCCGCGACGTCAAGGCGATGGCGCGCCTGCCCTACGTGCGCGGAATCAAAGTCACCGCGAGCAAAACCGTCATCGGCAATTACACTCGCGCCGCGTCGCATTTCAAAGCGGGTCACGAGTTCGCGATGTACGCCGGCAACGCCTATCTCATTTTCGATTTGTTCGCCCCGCCCGAAGGCGTCGGCGATCGCATGCGCCACTACTGGAACCGCTACCTCACTCAGCGCACGCGGCCGTACGGCGTGGTCGCGGGGCCGGCCAATGCGATGCCGCGCGAATGGCAGCGCGCGTGGCAGGTCTGCCGCTCGGGCGACGTCGAGTTGATGCGCCTGTATGCTGACGCGATCGAAGAATTTCGCATCGCATGCACCTTCAAGCGCGGCGCGAAGGCGTATCGCCCGACCATCGCAACGATCAAGGCGTCGTTGAAGGAGCTAGGCGTGATCGACAGCGACGCGGTCGGCGCGGGTACGCCGTCTCTCACTGACGCCGAGCGCCGCGAATTCTCCACCCGATTCGCCGCACTGCGCGAGCGCAATGTCGAGATGCTTGAGCGCGGATGGGTCAGCGAATACGATTCGCCCGCCGGCCACGCGCCGGCATCGGAACGAAAATCTGCGGGGCGCAATGGCTGAAGAGAAACTTGACGTCGTCGGATGCGGCAGCATGGTCGTTGACCTGTTCTACCGCACGCCGCGGATCATCCGCGCCGACGAGAAAATCCTGCTGCGCGCGCATACCGCCAGCGCCGCGATCGAACGCACGCAGGTCGGCGGCCTGGTCCTGAATCATCTCGGATGGGGCCGCATCCTCGGGCTGAAAACCGGCATCTTCGGCAAGATGGGCGACGACCGCAACGGCGAGTTCCTGCGCGACGGCATGGATCGCCTTGGGATTCGCCATCACCTGACCTTCGACGGGACCGCCAGCGCGTTCGCGACCATCTTCGTGGATGCCGCGGGCGATCGCGCTATTTACATGGCGCGCGGCGCGACCGGCGAGCTCACTCCAGCCGAGGTCCGCAATCGCCACGGCGCGTTCATCCGCCGCGCCAACCTGGTTTCGACCGAGATTTCGCAGCTCCCGCTGCGCACCGTGATCGCGATTCTGCTTTTCGCGCGTACCCATTCGATTCCCACCATTCTCGACGTCGACGTGCCGCCCTCCGACGCTATTGGATCGCTCGGCACCCGCGCCGAACTCGAGCGCGCGCTGAAACTCGCGACCTGGCTCAAGCCGTCGAAAGCCGCCGCTCGTGAAATCGCTGGCAATGGACGCGATCCGCTGAAGATCGCCGACGCGATTCGCGCCAAGTACGGAAATCGCGCCGTCATCATCACCGAAGGCGACAAGGGATGTTCCATCGCCGCACGCGACACTTCCATTCGGGTGCCCAGTTTCAAGGTCAAGCAGGTTGACTCGACCGGCGCCGGCGACGCGTTCCTCGCGGGCGTTTTCGCGGGTCTTCGACTCGGTCTGCCATGGGACAAGATTGGACGCCTCGCAAATGCCGCCGGCGCGGTTGCAGTCACGCGCCTCGGCGCGTTTCCGTCAGGCTTCGAAGTGCGCGAGGAAATTCTCGACCTCTATTCCGAGCCGCTCGCGCTGCCAACGCCGCGCCTCGACGCCGAGCCGCGCGAGACCGCGATCGGCGACTCGACTGGCGAAGTCGAAAAGTTCTTCGACCTCGCCCTGACTGAGCTCGCCGCGCTCCGTGGCGGCCTCAACATCGCCGCGATCTCGCGCACCGTCGAGATAATCCGCACCGCGCTCGGCCGCGGCGGCCGCGTGCACGTGACCGGAGTGGGCAAACCCGAACACGTCGCACGTTATGCCGCCAGCGTCTTCTGCTCGGTCGGCACGCCCGCGACTTTTCTCCACGCGACCGAAACTTTGCACGGCAGCCTCGGCCAGGTGCATCCGCGCGACGTCGTCATCGCGATCTCGAACAGCGGTAATACCGACGAACTGCTCTCGACCGCCACCGCCATCCGCGAACAGGGCGCGCAACTGATCGCCATCACCGGCAACAAGGACTCGAGCCTCGGCCAATTAGCCGACCTGGTGATTCACGTCCCCGTCCCCAACGAAGGCGGCGGCCTCGGCCTGGCCCCACGCATCAGCGTGCTCGGCGAAGTCTTCGTCCTCGCAGGACTGTCCGTAGCATTGGAGCTCGCGCACGGCCTGAC
>PMOH01000139.1 GCA_003161515.1 Deltaproteobacteria bacterium | reverse complement strand
TCGACGGATGTTACGAATTACGTTAAGACTCTCGTCGTCGGCGTGCTGAACACGAGTTCGATGACCGTCACAACGACCTGGTCTCCCAACAACAAGCCCGGGAGCATAGTTACCGTCAACGTCAGCTACAATTTCCCGCCGCTGACGAACCTGGTTTCGTCGGTCACAATCCCGCTCACGCGCACCGCCGCGATGGTGATCACGCAGTAGGTTGAAGCTTTACTGCTTCATCTGATGCGCTGGCTCGATGACTTCGAGCGGCTGGCTTTGCCGAAGCTGAAACCTGGCTGACAACGAATGTCCGATTCGAACCAGTGGCCGCTCGAGCAGGTAATAACTGGTGGCAGCGCAGACGAATACCGCGACGATATTCAGCGGGAATTCCTGCAGGATTCCGAGCGGCAGCGGACGCCGAATGGTTCCCAGGAAGAGTTGCTGCCAGATGTAGAGGCTGTAGGAAATCCTTCCTACCCAGCGCATCGGTGAGGTCTCGAGAATTCGGCTGAATAACAGTCCGGGATTGAGGACCGTGCCAATCAGGATGGCTGGCACCAGGAAACCCTCGATGCCCGTCTGCAACGGCGGATTGAGTGCGAGTAATAAGATCAGCGCCGACAGCAGAACTCCTATGACGAGTCCCGACCCAGGTTTCGTATAAGCCGTGCGGAAAACCGGATCGCGAGCAATCAGCGCGACCCAGCATCCCCACAATAAACTATCGAAGCGCGTATCCGTCCTCTCGTAAACGAGGTTGGACAGGACGCCGGGCCAGATTTGTCCGTGGAAATAGACGTAGTCCACCACTCGCCAGAGCGCGACGGCGATCGCCAGCCATGGCGTGAAACGGCGCGCGCGACTAGCGCCGAGTCCTATCAGCGCAGCCGGCCAGATGAGATAAAAATGTTCCTCGACGGCGAGCGACCAGAAATGTCCGGTGTACCATCCGGCGTCCTTTGGCATCAGGATGTAGTTGCGCGAAAAGAACAGACTGGCGAGCCATTCTCGCGGAGTCACGACGATAACGCCGACTATCGCGAGCAGGGCTATGGTCGCAAGATAGGCGAATGCGGGTGGAATAATCCTGAACACGCGCCGGGTGTAGAAGCTGCCGAGACTTATCCCGCCGGTTCTTTCGTTCTCGTCGAGCAAGCGGCCGCAAATCAGTAACCCGCTGATACCGAAGAACAGGTCAACCCCGAATACGCCGTGCTGGCTGATTCCGAACCAGGTCGCGTTGGGAAATCGACCGCCCGGCTCGAACAAGGCGCCGCCGCAATGCTCGAACATCACGAGTAGGATCGCGATCGCGCGCCATCCGTCGAGAGTCGGACGGTAATCTTTAGGAGGAAGGCTCACGTCGCGTCCCGCGGCCGTGATGGGGACGCCTCGATTTGAGCGGCCGCGCGTGACAATTGCGCACGGTCGAAGACTATCACCAGAAGCGCCGAACCGTCTTTGTCCGAAGTTTCAGAGAACTGATCGGGATAGGGAAAATAGATCTCGCTGGCCACGCCGCGATACTTATCGATCAACGGTTTGATCGCGTCATAAGAACCTTCCAACCCGATGCTGGCTTGACCGTCGCGCCATGGACCTAGCCAGAGTCCTTTGTCGCGCCGAAGCTCTGAACCCTGACTCCAATAGTAGGGCGGCAGCGGCGGACCTACTAGCCATCCGGAGGGAATCAACCCGAGGCTATCGGCCACGTGCGGAGTTAGACCATCCAGAGAGCCGGTACGTTGGAGATACTTGTTGGCGGCGACCACAAGAGCGTCGAAACGGGTTGAATCGGCCTGTCGCTCCAAATCAAGCGGAGTCTGACCTTTATAAGCGGCAAGGTTGAGAGGCGGAATTTTGTAGAGTGCCACGCCTCCGACATCGACCGGGGTAATTCCCAAGGTGGAGAGCAGAGGTCGCCATGCATTCTTTTCGTTGTCGCTGACGATGACCGCGCTAACCTCATGATTCGCGAGGAATGCCTTCAACTGATTTTCTGGGTCGGGAAGATAAACTCCAGCGTACATCGCATCTACGATCGGCCAACTTTCGAAATCGGGAGGCATGACGCCCGTATAGCCACCCGCCATCCGAAAATAAATATCGGTTTGGGCCTGCCAGAGCAGGCTGTTGCCTCTGAGCCCGTAGGGCAGGATGACGACAATCTCGTCGGGAGCTAGGTAGTTTTTGTAAAGCCCGTCCAAAAAGAAGGACGGCGTATCGACGGGCGCGCTCCAGGAGCTGGCGGAGAGGTTCGGCATTAGCAACAAAACCGCAAGAATCGCAGTTACGTACTTCGAAATTGTTTTCGCGGAGCTGGTGGCCAACCAGATTGACGTTAGGATTGCGAGATCAAGAAAAGCGTAGAGCATGAAGCGCGCGGGTAAGGCGTTTTCGAGGATCGGCAGCCGGGCGAGTAGCTTTCCCGGCAGGCCAATGGAAGGCTTTCCCGCTACGTGAAGGAGAGGACCGAGTGACAGGACGCAGATGATCACCAGAGAATCGATCAGCAACTTGCCCAGCGGTTCGCGCCAGTGATAGCGGGCGAAAATGATCGCGATCAGTATGAGCGGAAGTCCGAGATAGCCCGCGGCCTCGTATATGTTGCCGGCGAAATTGTTGGAGATCGATTCAAAGGCGCCGATGCGGCCGAGGACGTTCAAATCAGTGGGAACTACGAAGTTGAGCAGATCGCCGGAGAACGTCGCCAGCGACCACATCGGGCCGTGGGGAAAGCCGAACGCGAAGAGGTAGTAGAGGTAGGGACTCAGCAATGCGATTGCGACCGCATAGCTGGCAAGAATCGGACCGATCAGCCGCCAGACGCGGCTTCTCACATCCCCTGAGGTAAATGATATAGCGAGCGCTAGCGCCATCGCGCCGAACATCGTCATCGTCGCAACGATTTCGATCGTGAGCAGGAACTGCGCCGCAAGAACCAGTGCCAGCAGCATCACGAAGGTCGCGGTCCTTATGTCGGCGGCAAACTTGCGCGCGACGAGATATACGGCGAGGGGAACCGGGAATACCAGCAGGTGAGGCAAGTTCCCGTACATCTGGCCGAGCATGTACGAGGAAAAGCCGAATATGTAACCGCCGATGAGCGCCGGCCAATAGCTGTCGGTCAGGTAGCGGCAGAGGATAAACGCAGTCCAACTCGCGAGCGCAGGGGCGAGCAGGCACAGCAGGTTGTAAGATACGACCGGTCCAAAGATGCGAGTGATTGGCAGCGCAATCCACGCAGCCAGCGGAATACAAGTTGCCCAGGCGAGGTTGAAACCGGACGGCGCCCAGATCGCGTGCGTCATAAATACGTTCAAGCGATGCGCGATAGCATGCGACCACCACACCAGCATCCAGATCATGACCGACGGGTCCGGACCGGTGCCTAGATGGAGGGTCGAAAGATGTCCGGCGAGCGAGCGGCCGAAGAAAAATAGCGACAGCGCGAAATAGATCAGCAGGCTGGCGAGACTGTAACGATCGATCAGCGGTGGCGTGGAGCGGGATTCATGCATCGCTCCAGCAGTCACCGGCAGTCGTCAGGATTGCGCCGCGTGTTTGCGGGTTGGGGTTATCGATGTGCGGACGAACATAACCGCCTGAAGAGGCTGATTGGGCTTTATACTTGGGCTAGTGCAGCCGAGCAAGTACCAGCTTCGTTGAGTGATCGGTTTGTCTCAGAAACGCGGCAGGATTAGCATCGGCAATCTGCGAACAGGCTTCCGACCTACCGGAAATTCAAGGAGGGTCACAACGTGGCCGACAACATCAACAAGATACTTAGTCCCGGCACTGCGGCGCCGGAATTTTCGCTGCATAGCACGCCTGACCAACTCGTCTCGCTGAGCGATTTCCGCGGCGCTCCTTTGATCATCGCGTTCTATCCAGCGGATTGGAGCCCGGTCTGCGGCGATCAGATGGCGCTATATAATGAGGTGCTGGCCGAGTTCCACAAATTCAAGGCGGCAATCGTCGGGATCTCGGTCGATGGCTCCTGGTGCCATGCGGCGTTCGCCCTCGATCGCAAGCTGCACTTCCCGCTGTTGTCGGATTTCGAGCCCAAGGGCAATGTCGCGCGCAAGTACGGCGCGTATCGCGAGACAGACGGCGTCACCGAGCGGGCGCTGTTCGTGATCGATCCGAAGGGGACGATTGCGTGGAGCTACCTGTCTCCAGTCGGGGTCAATCCAGGCGCCGACGGAATCCTCGAGGCGCTCGAAACGCTCGCGTCGAAAAAGTAGGAGCCGGGCCGATGAGTCCATCTGCGAAAATTAAGCCACCGGTCGGCGCGAACGATCACGTGCAGGGCGCCGCGAAAGCGCCGGTCACAATCGTCGAGTATGGGGATTACGAATGCCCCTACTGCGGCGAAGCGTATCCGGTAACGAAGGCGCTGCAGAAGCGGCTGGGTGATAAGCTGCGTTTCGTTTTTCGGAATTTTCCGCTAGCCGAGGCGCATCCGCATGCCGAGCACGCTGCGGAAGCGGCCGAGGCGGCCGGCGCGCAAGGCAAGTTCTGGGAGATGCACGATCTGCTGTACGAAAATCAGGACGCGCTCGACGATGAAGATTTGGTGCGATACGCCAAGGCGCTTCGGCTCGATGTGCCGCGATTCGTCAAGGAGATGGAGGCGCATACCTATGCCGAGCGGGTGCGCGAAGATTTCAGCAGCGGGGTGAGGAGCGGAGTGAACGGCACGCCGACTTTTTTCATCAACGGTGCGCGTCACGACGGGCCGTTCGATCTTGAGTCGTTGATGGCGACGATTGAGGAAGTAGCGTAGCGGAGCAATCTGATGACTGACACGCTCGCGCCTTTGATCCTGGATTTCCTCGAGTGGATAGCGGCGCGGCCGCGACCTTACTCCGAAGTGATGGACGTCTGGCGCACGTCATGCCCGCGGTTGACGGTTTGGGAGGATGCGAACGAGCGGGGGTTTATTGCGCGTCGGTATGTTGAGGGGCGGGAAGTGATTGTCGATTTGACGGTTGCGGGGCGCAGGTTCCTTGAGGGGAGTGGGCGGGTGGCGAACAATCCAGGAACCTAACCCCTCACCCCTTCCCGAGCGGGAAGGGGAACCAGAATATTGGAGTAACCCCTTCTCTCGAAGAGAGGGGGACAATCGCGTTTTCGAGGAGGTGCGGTCGCGGTCAGCTGTTTGGGTCGACGCCCCACTTTTTCTTGTTTTCGGCTACTTGCTCGGGGGTTGGGTGATCGACTTTTTTGAACGGCATCACCTTGAACTGATCTTTGATTTCGAGCAGCGCGTGGTTTAGGGCGATGTCGTCCTTGAGGACCTCGGGAACTGCCGGCTCTTCGAAAATCGCCTGCCACGGGCATTCGGGCTCGCAGGCGCCGCAATCGATACATTCGTCGGGATCGATGTAGAGCTGGTTGGGGAATTTTACCTTGTCGGGGCCGA
>PMOH01000039.1 GCA_003161515.1 Deltaproteobacteria bacterium | reverse complement strand
TGCCGAAGGGCGGGCATTTCGCGACGATGGAAGAGCCAACGCTGTTGGCCAAAGATGTTCGGGAGTTTTACAAAGAGTTGAGTTGAGCGGGCGGCGGTCAGGCGGAGGCGGCTTCGTCGAATTTGACCAGGTCGGCGTAGAGCTTTTCGATTTCGCGGCCGAGTTGTTCGTAGCGCGCGATCAACGCGTCGGCGTCTTTGCGGGCGAGATAGAAGTCGGGCACGTTCATTTCGGTGGCGAGCGCCGCGCGTTCGTTTTCCTTCTGCTCGATCTCGGCTTCGATCTGTCCACGCTGTCGCGCGATGCGTTCGCGCTTGCGCGACGCGTCGCGATCGTCTTTCGGGGGCGGCGCGGCCTTGGGTGCTTCGACTTTTTTCTGATGCGGCGCGATTCCGTTGTTGCCGCGCGCGTCGCGCAACTGGACTGGCGCCGTTCGACTGACCTGCGCTGACGGTGACGGCGCTTCGGTCTGCGCTTTCTTCTCGAGGTATTCGTCGTAGTTGCCGAGGTAGCGAATCGCGTGCCCCTGGCCGACTTCGAGCACTTCGGTCACGAGCTCATTCAGGATGAAGCGATCGTGACTGACTATAATGACGGTGCCGGGAAAGCGGCGGAGCGCTTCGAGCAGCGTATCCTTCGCGACGATGTCGAGGTTGTTGGTCGGCTCGTCGAGCAGCAGGCAATTGCTCGGATGCGCGAGCACCTTGGCCAGCGCCAGGCGCGCGCGCTCGCCGCCCGACAACACCTCGACGCGCTTGTGCACGTCGTCGCCGGAAAACAGCATCGCGCCGAGAATCGACCGAACCTCCCCCATCGTGCGGCCTTGCGCGTTGTCGCTCAGCTCGTCGAGCACGGTCTTATCGTATGAGAGCGACTCGGCGAGATTCTGCGCGAAGTATCCGGCCTGCACGCTGGCGCCGACGATTCGATCGCCGCCGGACATCGGTTCGACGCCCGCCAGCAGCTTCATCATCGTGGATTTCCCCGAGCCGTTGGGACCGACGAGTGCGATTCGTGCGCCGCGCTCGATCGTGAGATCGACGCCGTCGTAAACCGTGTGCGCGCCGTAGCGTTTGACCGCGCCCTTGAGTTCGAACACGCGGCGCGTGCTGCGCTCGCACTTGGGAAACGAAATCGCGGGCGGTTTCTGCGATCCTTCCGGCGGCTCAAGGCGCTCGAGCTTGTCGAGCTGCTTGATTCGGCTTTGCACGAGGCGCGCCTTGCTCGCCTGGTAGCGGAAACGGCTGATGAAACTCTCCATGTGCTCGATTTCTTCGCGCTGCCGCTCGAACGCCGCCATCTCGAGCGTGAAGCGTTCCTCGCGCAGCACCAGGTAGCGTGAATAGCCACCGACATATTCGGTGAGTCGCCCGCGCGACACTTCGACGGTGCGCTTGGTGACGCGGTCGAGAAAGTAGCGATCGTGCGAGACGAGGATGATGCCGCCCTGGTATGCGACGAGGTAATCCTCGAGCCAGTTGCGCGCCTCGATGTCGAGATGGTTGGTCGGCTCGTCGAGCATCATGAAGTCGGGCGCGTCGAGCAGCAGCTTCGCCAGCGCGATGCGCATCCGGATGCCGCCGGAAAATTCGGAGACGTCGCGCGAGAGATCTTCTTCGGTGAAGCCCAGGCCGAACAGCACCGACGTGGCGCGGCTCTCGGCGCTGTAAAAATCGTGATGCTCGAGCTCGGTCAGCACCTCGCCCAATTCATCGAGCGCGGCGTCGTGCGACGGCCCCGAATGCTCGTTCGCGAGAATCTGCTCGACTTCCTTGCGGCGCGCGTCGAGCGCCTGCATCCGGTCGAGCGCCGACAGCGTCTCACGCAACACCGTACGCCCGCCCATTTCGGGAGCGTCCTGTGCGAGGTATCCGACGCGGGTGCGCTGCGGACGTGCGATTCTACCCGAGTCGAGCGGCAACACTTCCGCGATCATCTTGAGCAGCGTCGACTTGCCGGCGCCGTTCAGTCCGACCAGTCCGACGCGTCCGTCGTCGGCCATCGACCAGCTGACGCCGTCGAGGATCTTGCGGCCCCCGTAGGACTTGGAAAGATTGTCGAGACTAAGCATGGTTAAAAAAGTCATCTTATCAGCGCCGTATACATGCCGAAAGCGACCCTCGCCCGCCATGGTGTCCGAGGGGCTTCCTTGGTTCCCGACATTGTGTTAGGAAATGTTACACTATGGCAAAATTCGCTCCCGGTTATCCGCTGCCCAGAAGTGCCGACGAGTTCGAAAGACTCTGTCTGAAGCTTCTGCGGCGTCATTGGCAGCTCCCTCAGCTCGAACGATTCCGCGACGCGGATCGCGCCGAAAAGGGGATCAACTTAATCGAGATCAGCGGCCGTCCGCGACTCGCCGCCGTCAAGTGCGACCTGCGCGCTTCGCGAAGCGAGTTGACGATTGCCGAGATCAAGGACGCCGTGGACCGGGCCGCGAGCCTGAAGCTTCCAATTGGACGCTTCGTGATCGCGACTACGGCCGCCAAGCCCGACGGCTTGCAGCGTTCGTTGTTCGATCTCAACCGCGCGAACCGCAAAGACGGCATCTCGGCGATCGAAGTTCTGACGTGGGACGATATTGAGGAGCTGCTCGACGAGTATCCTCAAATTCTCACCGACTTCGGAACTGCCGCGAAGCGCCAGGCGCTGACGCGCGCCGATGCGGTGGTTCATCTCGAGGCACGATGCGAGCCCGCGGCGGCGGGACCGTCCGACGCACTGGGAGAGGAGATCTCGGCCGCCGCGGCATTTCTCGAGAGCCATCAATGTCAGCTCGCGCGCCTCGCGTTGCTCCGATTGCGCGAGCAGAAGTGGAGCCAGCTCTCGAACGTGCACAAGTTCCGCGTGCTCTCGTACCTCGGCGCCGCGTGGTTGAAGGAAGGCGAGCCGCGAAAATCCGCGATGCTGTTCATCGCGGCGAAATCGCTGCAACCCGACGAAGAGAACGCATGCACCAACGAAGCGCTCGCGCACGAACTGTTGGGCGAGCGCGAACGCGCGTTTGCGCTGGCCGACAAGCTGCGGATGCAGTTTCCGTCGAGCGGGCGCGCGGTCGCATTGTGGCTCAACAACGCGCCCAAGTCGTATGACGCAAGGTCGCTCGAGGAAAACGTCGCGCCTGAGCTCTCATCTGATCCCGAAGTTGCGGTCGTGATGGCGCGCCGTGCGCTGCTCGACGCGCATTTCGATCGCGCCGAGCGTTATGCGCGCCTCGCGAGCGCGGCGTTGCCGAATAATTCGATCCCGTGGCTCGTGCTGGGGCAGGCGATTCTGCTCAACGAGCTCGAAATGGCCGGCGAGAGTTCGATCGATACGCCGGCGCAAAGTGACGAGGCTCGCGTGCGTGAGGCCGAGACTTGCTTCACGCAGGCGCTGACACTCGCGCAGGCCGAACATCAGGCGTCAAGCGAAGTGCAGGCGTTGATTGGACGCGCGCAGGCGCGAATCGCGCTGCGCGACACCGACGGCGCGGGTAAGGATATCGAACAGGCGCATAGCCTCGAGCGCGAGGATGCCAACGGGCTGTGCGAGTATGGAATCGTGCTGCGATCGCGCGGCAGCCTGACCGAGGCTATCGAAGTGCTGCGGCGCGCCGCTGCCGTCGGCGGTCGCGACGACATCGACTATCATCTCGCGGTAACGCTGCGCGAGCGCGACGAACCCGGCGATTTGCAGGAGGCCACCGAGCTGCTGATGCGCTCGATCGCCCGCCCGGACGCGATCCCCGCGGGCGATTTTCCGTTTGCGGTTGCGGCCGCGGTCGAATCTCTCGCGGCCGCCGAGCGCTATCATGACGCCGACGCGTTGTTGTCGTCGATTGCCGAAGGGCGCCTGCCCGCGGTCACGCTGCGTACGCTGCGCGCCAATCTTCGCCTCACGCAGGGCAAGTTCGATCAAGCGTCGAAACTGGCCGACGAGGCGCTGTCAGGACTCACGCCCGACATTGGCTCTGACAATCGGCGCAAGCTGGCCGCGCTGCTGCATGACCTCGGACGCTATCGCGACGCGCTGCCGTTGTGGCAAACGCTCGCGCCCGCCGGCACTGCTGGCACCGACACGCGCCGCCTGCTGGATTGCGCGAGCCGTCTCGGCCGCGAAGACATCGTCGGCGACATCTCGCGCCAGTTGCATCCTGAAAAAGCCGTCGATGCCACCTCCGCCGCCGATCAGCTCGACAAACTCGAGCGCAACGATCCCGAAGCTGCGCTGGCACAGCTCGAAGAACTACTCAGCGCGCATCCTGACGACCGCGTGCTGAAGCTGCGTCGCTCGATCGTCGCGGCTCGCCTGGGCAAAGTGGATTTGGTCGTCGCCGATCCGCACGCGATGCCGTCGGCGCGCGAAATTCCGCCGGCACTCGGTCGCGCCGCCGTGCAATTCATGCGCGACGGTGGCCGCGCCAACGAGGCGCTCACCTACGCTTACGAACTGCTGCGGCGGCAG
This sequence comes from Deltaproteobacteria bacterium, assembly GCA_003161515.1. GTDB lineage: Bacteria > Desulfobacterota > Binatia > Binatales > Binataceae > Binatus. The sequence continues at coordinate 1,004 of PMOH01000039.1, read as the reverse complement.
CCTGACAGCGTCGATGCGCATCGCGCGTACCTCGCCGCGCTCGGCCCGGTCGGCCCGATGCCTCACGTGCCTGATTTCGACTCCGCCGGAACCGGCTGCGCGCTCAGTTTCGTCGAAGAAGGTTCAAACACCGACAAATGGATTCTGCTCGAGGACGCCAACGACGCCGACGAGGCGCTCGACGAGTACGGCCCGCAGCATCCCATGACCAAGGCGGTCAAGGGCAAGAAGGCCGGCGAGAAGTTTCAGCTCCCCGAAGGCCGCTTCAGCCGTCGCCAGGCCACCGTCAGGCAGATGATCAGCAAGTACGCGTTCCGCTACATGGACGTGCTCACTAACTGGCAGGCGCGCTTCCCCGGAGAGGCCGAAATCGAGATGACCTATGTGCGCGCCGACGCGATTCCGTGGAGCGAAATGAGTGACAGCTTCGAGTCGCTGTTCGAAGCGAGCAACGGCAATGGAAACGGCAACGGTGTCGTCAACGGCAATGGCGTCGCCAAGGCCAACGGGATCGCCAACGGTCACGCCAATGGCGCCAACGGAAAGCGCGAGGATGGCCTCAAGCAAGCCGAGCGCACCTACGCCAACAATTCGATTCCGATTCATGCGGTGGCGGAACGCCTCAATCTGAATGATCTGCAGACCGTATTCATTTTGGCGCAGCGTCCCGAAGCGCCACTGAAGTGCTGCACCGGATCGCCGGAGGAGCTGGAGATGGCTCTGGGAGCCTTCGAGCGTGCCAACGCGGTCGTGCTCGATCTGACCGCGATCGCGACCCTGTGCATGCTCGGGCGGCTCAGCCTGTTGCCGACCTGGCCGCGTCAGTTTGTGATTTCACAGTCCACGCTCGCCGAACTTCGGCGCCTCGCGTTCGAGGATACGCTGCTGCGCCTGCCGCCCGGATTCTCCGCATCGATCACCGGCAACGCCAACGACGGCAAGCGCGCCGACGTCCAGTTGAAGGGACTCGCCGACGCGTTGCAGTCGGTCTGCCGCGTGCGCGA